>DIRN01000023.1:86551-90910 GCA_002426645.1 Firmicutes bacterium UBA5435
AAGTAGCTCAGTGGTAGAGCATCGCCTTGCCAAGGCGAGGGTCGCGGGTTCAAATCCCGTCTTCCGCTCCAAGGGCGACATAGCCAAGCGGTAAGGCGACGGTCTGCAAAACCGTTATTCCCCGGTTCAAATCCGGGTGTCGCCTCCAAAGGTGTTCCCTGGGGAAGTAGCTCAGCTGGTTAGAGCGCTACGTTGACATCGTAGAGGTCAGGAGTTCGAATCTCCTCTTTCCCACCATTTGAAACAAATTTTTTATAGTTCTTACCTCCATACGGGAGGTTTTTTTATTACCATATTCTTTACTTAGTAAATTTAACAAGGAAGACCCTCTACGTCTATTGGATTGTATACATATTTGTCGCTAAACATATACTATTCTCAGGAGGAGGGAGGGATCTTCCATGATAGTAATGACTATTGGTTTAACACGATGTGTCGATGAAACGAATAAGAGGCTAAATAAGGAACTTGATTGGCTGAGACAGGAAGGTATTAAGGTAGAGCTCGTCGAAGAAAAGAAGGGTGGTATCACCTTTTTAACATGTGATATAGACGGAGAAAATCCTTTATATGAGGAAGAAGGTTTTAGAGAAAGGCTTTGTGCTTCTATATCAAAAGCGCTGTCAGAATTGATCGTAGGAGACGCTGAAGAGCATTTTGTAGAGCGTTTAATCCGACGCAATCACACGGATTTTGCCATAAGCGAAAGAAAAATGATTCTGGAGATTGTAAAAGAACTTCTTCATCCTTGCTCCAATGAGGATAAAAGCGGTATAATGCGTTATAAGAAACGCAAAGAAGAAATTTATTCTATATTATATGATTATCTTCGCGATAGTGATCAGCTGATACTAGACGGGTTTATAAGATTTCGATTAAAAGACTATGTAGAAGAATTAGAAGACACCATAGATATAGCGGTGGATTCGTATCTAACAAAGAAAGAGTACGGAGAGTTTGTTAAGTTACTTAGATACTTTTTAGAGCTACAGGAGCCTCGAATGGATGAAGTCCAGGTTATTCTCGAGAAGGAAGGGTTCTTTAAACTTCTCGATGGAAAGAATAACATGATAAACAACGAGTATCTTGAAGGCTTTATATTGGATATGGTAGATAATGATGTCAATTACGATGATCTCTTAATAAGTGCACTTATAACAATTGCGCCTGCAAAAATAGTATTACATTTTCAGGATGAGAGGAATGTTATCGGTACGATTCAGGATGTCTTTATAGAACGGGTAGCTCTTTGTCAGGGGTGTTCTTTATGCAAACCTGGAGCTAAGCCCCTTGGGAAATAAAGAACTCTCAGGAGGGGGAGGAGAATCATAAGTGAATATAGCAATGTGGCTTTTGCCGATTCTTGGTGGGCTAATAGGATGGGTTACAAATTATTTTGCCATAATTCTCCTCTTTCGTCCGCATAACGCTATTCGTATTCCCTTATTGGGATACAGCATACAAGGCCTTCTCCCTAAGTATCGTGATGAATTGGCACATAGCGTAGGTGAGATACTTGAAAAGGAATTCGTTTCTGTAAAAGATATCTTTATGACATTATCTGAAGAGGAGTCTAAGGAGGATTTGCTCAATGTAATTCTTCACACTGCATCACGGCGCATAGACCAAAAGCTACCTCGTTTTATTCCCGATAATCTTCGCGCTACTCTTAAAGATTATATAACTTCCTTTTTATCAACTGAGATAAGTTCTATTTTTGATGAGGCATTAAGTAAATTAGAAGAGTATTTGAGTGAGAAGATAAGTATACAGGAATTAGTGGAGAATAAATTGAAACTCCTTAATATGGACGAGCTAGAAGCACTTGTAGTGAAAGTTGCTGCTCGGGAGTTGAAGCATATAGAGATAATCGGTGGAGTTTTAGGTTTTCTCATAGGTTTAATCCAAATGGCGTTAGCTTTCTTTTTAATGTAATTTGGAACATTATTACATTTGACTTTTGAAAAACGCTAAGATATAATATAAACAAACAAATAATGTTAATAGTCATGATGAGGAAGAGTAATCTGGCTAACGCTTACAGAGAGAAGGGATCGAGGCTGAGAATTCCTTCAAGGAAGGTTATCAGATGAATACCACCTCTGAACTGCAGGCTGAAAGGGGCTTATTAAACCTTTAGTAGGCTGTGCCGGGATTATCTTCCCGTTATCTATAAGTAAGTGGTTCGATGAACAAGAGGGTGGAACCGCGGAGAATTACCCTTCGTCCCTTAAAGACGAGGGGTTTTGTTTTTTTATAATATCCTATAAAGAGGAGGCAGACTAATGGATGAAACATCTTTGAATAAATCTGAGATTATAAAGGTGACATTCCCAGATGGTTCAGTAAGAGAATACCCTAAAGGTGTTACCATTTTTGATGTGGCCAAAAGCATAGGGCCAAGACTAGCTAAAGCTACTGTGGCTGGAAGGATATCTGATCACCTAGTGGATCTTGACTATCCTATAGATGGAGATGTCTCTCTAATTTTAGTGACTGAAGATAGTGAGGATGGATTTGAGATTTATAGACATACTGCCGCACATATAATGGCACAAGCTGTTAAACGATTGAAGCCTGATGTTAAGTTGGCAATAGGACCAGCAATTGAAGACGGTTTCTACTATGATTTCGATATAGAAGAAGGTTTGAGTTCGTCAGACTTAACTGATATAGAGGCAGAGATGGCTAATATTATTAACGAAGATTTGCCCATAGAGCGCGTTGAAATGACTAAAGATGATGCAATAAAGTTCTTTGAAGATATGGGTGAAGATTACAAAGTAGAGCTTATAAATGGTTTTCTTGATAAAAATGTCAGTTTTTACAGACAAGGAGAGTTCATTGATCTATGCAGAGGTCCTCACTTGCAGTCTACAAAGCGGCTTAAGGCCTTTAAACTTCTTAATGTAGCAGGAGCTTACTGGCGAGGAGACTCTAAAAGGCCTATGCTTCAACGCATATATGGCACTGCTTTTCCGAAAAAGGCTGAACTTGATGCTTACCTTAACATGTTAGAGGAGGCTGCAAAGAGAGATCATAGGGTTATAGGTAGGAGCTTAGACCTTTTTAGCATTCAAGAGGAGGGGCCAGGGTTTCCTTTCTTTCACCCGCGTGGTATGGTAATACGCAATGAATTAGAGGCGTTTTGGCGCGCTGAGCATATTAAAGAAGGTTATCAAGAGATAAAGACTCCTATTATACTCAATCGGGGGCTTTGGGAAAACTCAGGCCATTGGGAAAAATATCGAGAAAATATGTACTTCACTGTTATAGATGAGGAGGATTACGCTATAAAGCCCATGAATTGTCCAGGTGCTATTCTTCTTTATAAGCGAAAGCTACATAGCTATAGAGAGTTACCTATACGGATAGGGGAATTAGGCCTAGTTCATAGACATGAACTATCAGGTACTCTTCATGGACTTATGCGGGTGAGATGTTTTACTCAGGATGATGCCCATATATTCATGACGCCATCCCAGATAAAGTCGGAGATCCAGAAGGTAATAGATCTTGTTGATCGATTTTATAATATCTTTGGATTTGAGTATCATGTTGAATTAAGTACTAGACCAGAGAACGCCATAGGTTCTTATGAGGTTTGGGAGCAGGCGACTACTGCTTTAAAGGAAGCAGTAGAAGAGAAAGGAATGGATTATATAATTAATGAAGGAGACGGCGCTTTTTACGGTCCGAAATTGGATTTCCATCTTAAAGATTGTATAGGTAGGACCTGGCAATGTGGTACAATCCAGTTAGATTTTATAATGCCTGAACGTTTTGACCTATCGTATATAGGAGACGATGGTGAGAAGCATAGACCTGTCATGATACACAGAGTGATCTTTGGTAGTATAGAACGTTTTGTAGCTATTCTTACTGAGCACTTTGCAGGTGCCTTTCCTCTCTGGCTTGCACCTGTACAGGCACGGATTATACCGGTATCAGCTGTAAATGCAGATTATGCTAAAGATGTGGAGCGGCGACTGGCGAATGCAGGTATTAGGGTTGAAAGTGATTTACGTAACGAGAAGTTAGGCTATAAGGTTAGAGAAGCTCAATTAGAAAAGGTTCCATACATGCTTGTGGTAGGGGATAAAGAGGCTGAATCTGATGAGGTTTCTATCCGTGGACGGGCAAAAGGTGACCTTGGCCGCGTTACGGTAGAACAATTTATAGAGAATGCTCTTGAAGAAATTCAGCAAAAAGCTGTCATTACATGTTGACATGTTTTTTTCTTATGTTATAATTCCTGTCTTTGGTATCAGACAATAAAAAATGGTGCTAATTCTATAGGAACTGGAAGGCTGCCACAATAATGTGGTGGCCTTTTAGTGCGCCTGGCATGTTTATCGC
>DIRN01000060.1 GCA_002426645.1 Firmicutes bacterium UBA5435
GCAAATTTGGCTGCAAAACTCCCGTTTGGGGTTACGTATGTGAATCGTAAAGGCTATAGTAAGGACGGTCTGGTCTTAGATGATAAGGTTTCTTTAGATCTAGGTGTAGAGCATAAGCTTAATGGAGGATGGTCAATAGGTGGGAACTTTAGTTACGTGGTAGGTAAGGATATAACCCGTAAAGAGCCGGAGTTCCGTGGTGGGAGGGTTGGAGTCTTGGGGAAGGTAGAGTTTTAAGGTTGAATATATTATAGGAGTTAACCTTAATTCTCGAACAAATTTAAAGATTTCTATTGCAAATGAGAAAGAAATAGTTTAAGATCTCTTTAGAGAAGAATTTAAAGGGGAGAGGCACATATGGACAAATTCATTTTAGCTGAACTAGAAGATGCTTATTTTATTGAGGATGGTTCCACCTATATCTTAGGGAATAGTCTCATTGAGCGGAAGTGGTCTTTAGAGGGTGGTTACTTTGTCACTAGCTCTTTTAAGAATTTGTCGACTGGAAAGGAATGGTGTAAGGGCAATAAACCTAGAAACCATCATGATTTCGCTTATGAGGGACTCATCGGAAGAAGGGAAGGGGGGAAGTTGGTATTTAGTCCCTTATCTATAGAGAATGTGACCTTCTCTATAAAAGAATCAGAGGGGCTAAATCCACATCTAGAGGTAATCTTTCACCTTATAGATCCCCATCCTAGAACTAAGATAAAAAGGTTTTACAGGATCTTCCCTAATACATGTGCCATGGTTACCTGGTCAGAGGTATGCACGGAGAACGCTCCAGCTGGAGACTATTTTCTAGAGGGACGCCGAAACGTAGTAGATTTTCTACCCCTACCTTTAGAAAAGCCTATATCAGGTCGTTCTGTGGAGTTCTTTACCCGCAGCGATGTAAATAATAAGTTGGTCCAGGAGACTCCCTTCACCCAAGATTCTCCTATGAGGTTAAATGGCAACCTCCTCTTCCTCACCGATAGGCGGGATGGGGAAGGTCTTTTTATATTAAAGGAGTCCCCAGTCTCTGGGGATAGGAGACCAGAGATACTAGGAGACTTCATCTTTGAAGAGGACGGAGTTTATACCTTTGGTTGGGGGATCCGACCAGAAGAGGCTCTGCCCTATCGATTCCGCCGCAGTTATAGCGTGGTAACTGGCCTATACTCAGGCCATGACGATCAGGGGCTCCTAGCCCTTAAAGAGTATCAGATGGCTAAGTATAGATTCTTGCCAGAACGTGATTATATGGTTATGGCAAATCCCTGGGGAGATGGTAACTGCTATGATCGTTTAGGAGAGGACTTCATTTTAGAGGAATTAGAGGGCTGCGCTCGTATAGGCGCTACCCACTATCAGATAGACGATGGGTGGCAAAAAGGCGGTGCCTTGATACGCATCATTAATAATGAGGTAGTAGATGATGATTTCTGGACTATAGACGGGAATCGCTTTCCTGAGGCCTTCACGCCCCTTGCCCAACGAGCCTCTGAGCTAGGGGTTAATCTAACTTTGTGGTTTGCACCAGATAGGAATCGTCTATATAGGAATAATAAGCGGGATGGCCAGATCCTATGGAGAATGTATAAGGATTTCAATATAAAGGCCTTTAAGATAGATGCTCTTAATATACAGACTAAAGAGGCCGAAGAGAACTTGGAAAGCCTCCTTAAAGACCTGGCTCAGAGGAGCAATGGTGATATATCTTTTAACTTCGATGTCACAGGTGCACTAGACAGAAGACCGGGTTACTTTCACCTCCAGGAATATGGGAACATATTCTTAGAGAACCGTTATACCAGGATTAAGGGGAATCGCGCGAATAAATATTACCCATTTAAGACTTTACGCAATCTCTGGCAACTTGCACCCTATGTCCTACCTCAGAAGCTCCAGGTAGAATTCCTTAATATAGATTTAAACCAAGAGAATTATGAACCAGACCATGAGCTGGCACCAGCAAATTACCCTTGGGAGTATGTCTTTGCTATAACTTTCTTTGCAAATCCTCTTCTATGGGGCGAGCCTTCAGGCTTCTCAGATGAAGCTGTTACGCGTATTAGACCCCTAATTGATTTACATAAGGCGTATCGTGAAGACATATTCTCCTGTAACATCTTTTCAATAGGGGATATGCCAGATGGTTACGCCTGGACTGGCTTTCAAGCTCATCCCCGTGAAGATGGTTTGGGCTATCTTATTATCTACAGAGAAAGGCATCCTTCTAAGAGTCACAAGATAGGACTAAAGTTCCTAGAAGAGGGAAACTATGAATTTGAACTCATAACTTCTTCTTCACCAGCCCCAAAGTTTCTAATATCCAATGGAGGCACTGTGGAGTGCACTCTAGATTCTATGAACTCCTTTGCCCTCTATAGTTACGTATTGGGATCATCATAGGAGCCGTTTTCGCGAGAAGACCCGTGCACTTAAAGAGATAAGAAGCGAAGCTAGGAGAGCCAATATCACCTTATTAACTATTAAATCGATTCCTGGCTGAGGATATGTCCAGGCAAACAATGAAAAGGAACGGGTTATGCGTCCCTGGGTAGTCAATTCCCAGGCCCAATAGAGCACTGGTGGTATAATAGCACCAGTGTAACTTCCAGTGATGCTAGAGAAAAATAAACCAATAGCTGTAAAATACGCTATTGTTGGGAGCACTCTAAATAGGACTTCCCCTAGTTCAAATGTAGCGTACCATTGGTATACAGCTAAAAGTGTAATAAAAAGAATTATCATCAGAAAGATAACTATTGCCATGACCCTGGTGAATAAGAATTCAAATGAAGACTGAGGATACGTCAGGTGAAGTTCTAATGTCCTATCATCACACTCACTGGGTATAATATTTGTGATGAAAAAGAGACCCACCAGCGGCAGATATATTTCAAAGATCCAGATAAGATCGGATATTGCGCGTACTCTAGAAGGGCTAAATGATGTTAATTCATTTATTAATATAATACCTAAGATCCCTATAGGTATAAGATTGCTCCATGACCATACCAACCTAATTTGATAGAGCCAGAACTGTGGCTTTAATAGATATCCATATGTACGCATTATATCATCTCCATGTCATAAATGATTCTGCAGCTTCTATAGTTGAAGCTATATCGTTGGAAATAGGTGTCTTCAATGAAGAACGAACAGCAGCAGCTAAGGCTTTATATCCACCGTCTGATGCTCTATAAGCATTAAATACTCGCCGTAGTCCATCCATGCCTTCGGTTTCCCTGACTCTGTCTAAGCTCATTATTATACTCTGACTCTGTTTAGAAGTAGAGTATATACCGTATCCTGAAAGACTATGAGATGGGTTTTCTAAAGCTTCCATAGCGCCTCTATAAAAATCAGGTCCATTTATCCTTTCGTATAAGAGAACCATAAAGTACTGTGAAAGAACTGATGATAGTCGCGTATCCTTCTGAAAGTTCCACCAGGCAGTACTGAGTGCTCGTTCAAATGAATATGTACGCCAGTCGTTTAGATCCTTTTGGGGGCCTAAAGATGCCCTTACGTAAGACTCCCTAAGGAATAGAACCCCAGGTATATCCCTATCAAAGGGAGATGTCAAGACTACTAACTTCCCGGTAGGTAGCGATTCTATAGGGTACCTGACTTGGTCCACCTCTTTTATTTCAGGCTCACATAGCCAGGTATAGAATTTAATTCGTTCTTCTATTATATCTTTGGTCGTATCTTTAACTGCTGCATGTTGCGGTAGGTAATAGAACTGAACGATCTCTGGCATATTAGGATCAATGTCATCATAAAGACCAGCTAATATATGTGCCCTTGAGGCAGAAGCTGAAGAGAAGAGAAACACTTCTTTATCGTTATCCTTTATTTTATCGATTAGAGGTAATCCAGTAGCAACCTTTAGATCTGGAGGTACTACGATCTTAAGCTGGTATTTGGCGTTATTACGAGATACACTATAATCTAGGGATTTCTGTCGTAGAAGATTTTCAGATACTTTTGTCACTATCCTTCCTGTACTTGGGTACCAGCAATAATCGTCTGATATGAATATGCCTTTAGGAGAAATAAAGTTCTCTGGATATAGGTTCTGGTAAAGGAAGTGTTCTCCTGACCTATTCCATTGAAAGATGCGACCTTCATAGAAAAATTTAAGGGTAAGCTCTTGATTGGGTTCTATCCCCTTTTTTAAGAATATTAATATTATATCCCCCTGTCTCTCCCATGAAAGGTCTTCACCATTTTGGCTTTGAATATTATTAATAGAGAGATCATGATTAAGACTCAATGTAACTTTTTCTTGAGGCATGGATGAGAGATTCTCAAGGGTTATAGTTGATTCAGCCCGTAACAGACTCTTTTCAGGCGATATCTCTATAAGTATATCGTACTCTTTTTCTCTTAAGGGATACTCATTCTCCATCTCTTTAGCATTAGAGAGAGCCTGTACCCTCTCTA
Organism: Firmicutes bacterium UBA5435; assembly: GCA_002426645.1. Taxonomy (GTDB): domain Bacteria; phylum Bacillota; class UBA5435; order UBA5435; family UBA5435; genus UBA5435. Next base: position 4,441 of record DIRN01000060.1, read on the forward strand.
TTTCCCTATTAAACGTATTGATAGGTTCAAAGGATAGAGTCACGTATATACTGCCTAAGATAATAAGTCCAAAGAGAAAAAACCCCGCTAATAACATAGGTTTATATTTCCAGGCTTTATCTTCTCTCTCGCGTTTATAGAAGGTAAGTCCTATAAAGAAGAGGAACCCTGAGAGAAAGATATAGAACCATCTGTTGAGGATGATTAAGTCTTCATAGGGAAAGTAACCTAGGCTTTCTGATGCAGGCATAACCTCATTCATTCCCATAGCGTAGTTAAAGAGATTGTAGATTGATTCAGGGATCCTTTGGAATATAAGGGTATTAAACGTTCCTGTTGCTCCAGCTTGCGGTATGAAAACTATTGACAGGAACCAATATGATATTAAGATAGGATAAGCTAAGAGGGGAGAGGGCAGTAACGCACCTACTACAAAGCCCAATGTATTAGTGAAGATAGCTGTAGGTATATATCCTGCAATGAAGTGAAAGATATAATTTGAAAGGCTCAAAGGACTAAGTCCCTGAATTAGATGGATAACAATGAGGACCCCATATAACTGAATTCCTAAGAGTATCCAGAGAATAAGGGTACCAAGCCAACGGCCTAAAAAGAGGTGGTAATTCCTCCAACCGTAACTATCTATTACTTCTTCTGTTTTCATAGTTTTATCCCTGCTTATAATTGCTGCCCCTAAAAGTAGAAAGAGGAGAGAAGGGTAGAGCATTAAATTAGTCTGCAATCGGCTAGAAAGAAGGAAAGAAGTAAAAAGCTCATTGGCGTATGATGAAATAAATGCGTAAAATAATATGTTAGAGGCTAGGACTATAAGGTAGAATCCAGCTCCACGAAGTTGAATAAGGATCTCTGCTTTTGCTATATGAAATATTTGCTTTAATCTATACATTAAAACATCCTCCTTTCTCCATTAAGACCATATAACCATCTTCTAAGGAGGGCTCTATAGGTATACTCCATGGAGTTGGTCTGGTATGAGATATAACTCTTAAAGAGAATCCTAATTGGGTACGACGTGTTGAAAGAATCCGACCGGGAATAGAAGTTTCGTTAAATACTTCTGATGTTATCTCTACTTGCCAGACTGTATCTTTGGCTAGGGTTAGAAGTTTAGAAGGGTTACCATGGAATATTATCTCACCTTCTTTTAGGACAGCCAGATCATTGCAACTGCTTTCAACGTCAGCTACTATATGAGTTGAAAGTATTACGATCCTGTCTTTACTTAATTTACTCAGTAGGTTTCTAAACCTTATACGTTCTTCAGGATCCAGACCAGTAGTTGGTTCATCGACTATAAGGAGGCGTGGTTCTCCTAATAGGGCTTGCGCTATACCAAGTCTCTGCTTCATACCACCTGAGTAGGTGCTAATTCGCTTCTTAGCTACCTGCTCTAAGTTGACTTCCTCTAAGAGTATACCTATTTGCTTACGCCGTTCTTTCGAATCAGTTATCCCTTTAAGAACACCTGCATAGTCCAGGTATTCCCTGGCTGTAAGCTTTTTGTATAAACCAAATTCCTGTGGTAGGTATCCTAAGATCTCTCGTATCTCTCTCTGATTATGATTGATATCGTAATCACCGATCTTTACCCGACCTGATGTAGGTTTTAATATGGTGGTTAAGATTCTCATTAGTGTGGTCTTGCCTGCACCATTAGGGCCTAATAGACCAAACATACCATTACTTATTGTTAGGTTTATATTCTTTAATGCCTTAAAGTTTTTATCATATATCTTTGTAAGGTCATTTATCTTTATTATCATTTTAATCAATAGCAGTTTATGCTCACTGCATACTCCTTTCTATTAATTAATACCTTTTTCTGTCATAAAGGCGATGTAGCTATCTTCTAACGATGGCTCTATTAGTTCAGCTCCATAACATGGAGGCGTATTAGATATGACTAGGACATGGGCAAGGGAAGGTGTATCGTATCTTATTTGAATTAATTCAGAAGATAAGGAGTGGATAAATTCGCTTTTTGCTGTAACTTTCCAAATCCTACCCCTGACTATATCTAATAACCTTTCAGGGGTATCAAAGAATCCGAGCTTGCCTTTTTGTAGGATGGCAATATAAGAGGCTCTTTGGAGATCTTGTGGAATATGAGTTGCCATAATTACTGTACGGGTTTTAGCAAGATCAGCTATGAGCTCTAAGATGTGAATGCGTTCTTCTGGATCTAAGGCAATTGTAGGTTCATCGAGTAGCAGGAGTTTTGGATCGCCGATTAAGGCCTGGGCTATTCCTATCCTACGTTTCATTCCAGTAGAAAAAGTCTTTAGAGGCCGATTGTCTTTTGGGTCTATATTTACTTTTTCAAGTATAGTAGCTCCGCGTTTTCTCGCCTCTTTACTGGGGATTCCTTTTAAGGAACTGATATAAACTATAAAGTCCATAGCCTTCGTTTCAGGAAAAAGCCCGAAGGATTGCGGAAGGTATCCTAAGTTCTCTTTGATAAAGAGTGGATCTTGAATACAATCAACTCCCATCCATTTAAAAGTACCTTTTGTAGGCTTTATTATCGTAGCAAGGAGTCGAAGAAGGGTAGTCTTCCCAGAAGCATTTGGACCTAAAAAGCCCATTAAGCCTGTGTCCATTTGAAAGGATATATTATCTATAATAGTAACTCCAGAGAAAGACTTTGAAAGAGAATCTACTACTATTCGCGCCATGAGAATCCCTCCTTTACTATTATTACGAGATATAGCGTGTATAGGTTCAAATACTTAAATTGATTCTGGTGCAAAAACCCCT
>DIRN01000072.1 GCA_002426645.1 Firmicutes bacterium UBA5435
TATCTCAAATATTTTATGCACCCGTGTGCGGTATTCTTATACATATCCCGTCTTGCAGCTACTAAATCATTCCCTTTTTTGGCAATTGACAGTTTTTCTTTCTTAAGATTATTTTTAAGAACCTCTAAAGTATGATTAAGATATTCCGTTTCTAGCTTAAAATCTTCTTCATATTGATTCATTAAGGGCCTCCATCCAAACATACTATCCAACGAAAGGCAGACGATACACTAATAGCAATATCATTATATTTTACTCGCTCCTCAATGTCAAGAACCGATTTTCACTGAAGCATATCATCGTGCCATTAGCCTTGAAACAACAAAAAAGGTTGTATCCTTATTAGATACCACCTCTAAGTTTATATAAAAGCTTCAATAGGGGTATCCCATACAGGACACCCCAGACTATTAATATTCTCTTCTGGGAAACCAACCATTACCTAACCTAAGCTTGCTCTCTTAGAGAGCACCTTGAGCTTCTCCTCAAGTACCCTAATAAGATCGCTAAGCATTTGCCTCCCTTGCCCTATATTTGAGCCAAAGGCCATACTTGACGCTATACCTCTCCTAGTAGTTCCTTGTCTCTGCTGACCTTTTCTAAATTCTTCTATAACTTTAAGTTTGTCCCCCTGGGGTAGATTTTGAAAATCTTTTACCTTCTCTATTATTCGTGTCTTTAAATCTAGTCCTTCCTCTGAAGGAAGGTTTTTCTGAACGACTCTATTTTGAGAAGCCCTCTTTATTCCTTGTAAGCGAAGACCATTTGCGCTCTGTTTATTCATCGATTTGAGGCGATTTTGTATCCCCTGAGGCCTTTGATTCACAGACCTATTTGACATTGGAGAAAAAAGCTTTTGGATTTTCTGCATCTGATTAAGAGAGAGAACCTTCATAAATTGAAGCTTTAAAGTTTCTCTAGCCACTTTAAGCTCTTGCGCCCTTATCGTAGCCCTCCTTCGAAGGTCTTCCACATTTACCTGCATTGGCTCATCATTCAGGAGCGCTCCTTTTCGCATCTGTAAGAGCTCTACACTCTCCTTTTCAGTTAACGTAATTACCTCATTAAATTTCTTTAATACCGGAAGAATCTTCGTTATTTGCTCCTCAGTGAGTTCTAATTCATTTATCATCTCCAGTATCTTAATATCCCTTGTTAATTCTAGTGCATTAGCTCCAATACGCCTCTGAGGAACCTCTTCTCCGTAGACTATTCCAGAAACCATAAGCAACCCTAATACTACCAGCATACTAATGACTTTCTTTCCATTAAACATGGTTAATTCCTCCCTTCTCCATATAGGTAGTACCCTTTAGGTTTAATATATCATGAAAATATTACAAAAGTATGAAGTAAAATTAAAGGAACTATTAATTCTTATATGGAGCCTTGTACCTTCCGTAACGTAAAGCTGAAAGTGGAACCTTCCCCTACTTTACTTTCTACAGAGACTGTACCGCCATGAGCATCCACTATTGACTTTACTATAGCTAACCCTAGACCTGTGCCACCACTAGAAAGAGTTCTAGACTTATCAACTTTGTAAAATCTTTCCCAGATATACGGAAGGGCTTCTTCATCAATACCAAGACCAGAATCAGAGACACTTACACGAAGCACTTCCCCTTCATCCTTAACCGAAACTATAATAACCCCTGCCTCAAGAGTATATCTAATAGCGTTAGAAAGTAGATTGCATAATACTTCTTCAATCTTATCCTCAGCCCCATGGACAAAGGGGATTTCGTCTGAGACTCTGAGTTCAAGACTTATTCCTTTACTATCTGCCAGGAGTTGCATTCTAAAGCCAACATTTCTTATGACATTTCCTATATCAAGAGGAACCAGATTCAATTCAACCTTACCAGCTTCAAAGCGAGAATAATTAAGAAGATCATCAATAAGACCATTCAAACGAAGTGCCTCATCTCTAATTAATACCAAGTACTTATGGTGGGTGGCCTCATCGTCTACAGTGCCATCCATTAGCGGTTCAATAAAACCCCGGATTCCTGTAAGAGGGGTCTTGAGTTCATGAGACACATTAGCAATGAACTCTCTTCTCAGCCGTTCAATTTCATAGAAGTGACTTATGTCATTAAATAACCCAACTGCTCCAATAACATCACCAGATATGTTATGTACAGGAGATACATGTGCAATCATATGCTTATTCGTTCGAATCTCAAAGTTCTCTATTGAAGTAGTCCCATGGTCTATTGCCATCAACGTGCACTTCATACCTTGCCCTATCTATTCGAAGAGATGGATACTGAAGAACCATATTCTCAGAATCATCTGTTAAGGAAGTACGACGAAGTATAGCTTTGACCCTTGCTATAAGTTCTGCAGGATTAAATGGTTTGATTACATAGTCATCAGCACCTAGTTGAAATCCTAGTAGCTTATCATAATCCTCACCTTTAGCAGTCAGCATTATAATTGGTACATCAATACCTTGAGCCCTAATTCGCTGACATACTTGCCATCCATCATATCCAAGTAGCATAACATCTAAGACTATAAGATCTGGTATTTCCTTAAAAGTAACTTCAATGGCACTTTTTCCATCTAACACAGCTATAGGAATCGCTCCCTCCTTCCGCAAATAGAGACTTAAAAGTTCTATAACGTTTTTGTCATCATCAACTATGAGGATCTTCTTGCCTTTCATGGTATTTGCTCATTAAAAGAGCGAATTCCTCCTCTCAATTATAAGTATGATAATGAAAAAATATCGCCTACCAGGTATTTAATCACCGTATTCCCCAATATACTAAGGAAAAAGGCATGTTTTTATTTAATTCGTCATTAGTGTACCATTTTCCTTCTCTTTCTTAATCTATGGATTCTATTTACACTTATGGATATAAAAAATTGCGTAAAACTCCGCAGACTTCATATAATAATAGCAGTAACAGAAAATTCTGTAACCAGGAGAGAGGCATATGAAAGCAACAGGTATTGTAAGACGTATCGATGAACTAGGTCGAGTGGTAATTCCAAAAGAATTAAGGCGTTCATTCAAAATCAATGAGGGAGATCCTATAGAGATCTTTGTTGAAGAGGGAGGCGAAGTGATCCTAAAGAAGTATTCCCCTATTGGAGAGATGAAGAAATTAGCACAAGAGTATGCGGATTCTCTACATGATAGCACTGGGCATAATTCTATAATCACAGATACTGAAAGCATTGTTGCAGTAGCCAATGGAGAAGATGCTAATGCCTTAATAGGTAAAGAAGTAGGTAAGGCCATCAGCAAGGCATTAGATAGCAAAAAGACTGTGGTATTACAGGACGCTACTTCTGAAGATCTCTCACCTCAAGCGATAGATGTGAGATCAATGGTAGTAGCTCCGATAATTACGCCAGATGCAGACGTTACAGGAGCAGTAGTCCTCTACTCTAAGACTGAAACATTTGGGGACTTTGAAAAGAAGATCACTGAAACAGCAGCCAGTTTTCTAGGAAAACAGATCGATCTCGGATAAAAATGAAATGCCGACGGTGCGATGGTGCGCTTTGCGTCCATCGCACCGCCACTTTAGCATTAATCAACAAAACCTTGCGTACTTAATTCATATCTTCTAAAAGCCTCCATTAACCGTTTAAATCCTTCAGGACCCTTTTGTAATTCATCAAAGTATTCTGGATTCTCTTTAAGGAATTCTACTAAACCCCGATTTTCTTCAATGAAATTAGCAATACGTGGATGTTCCTGGATCCAGCTCCTCAAAGGGTCAGAAAGACCTTCTAAGCCTTTCCTTGACCATTCAGGTTTAGATATAGTTCCATTACCTTCAGATAGACCCGTCAAATATTGTAGCTCAAAGAGATGTTTATATAGACCGTCCTTAGATATAAGTTCAAGGTGAGTTCCAGAGTCCATTATTCTACCTTCTTCTAAGACATAAATTCTGTCTGTGTTCTGAAGGGTTGCTAGTCTGTGAGAGATAATGATAGTTGTTCGATCCTTCATAAGGGAATCTAAAGCATCGTGTATTGCTCGTTCTGAGTCTGAGTCAAGGGATGAAGTAGCCTCATCGAGTATTAGGATACTAGGATCCCTTAGGAATGCCCTTGCTATAGCTATTCGCTGTCTTTGACCACCTGAAAGTGTAACTCCACGTTCACCTATTATAGTATCGTAGCCATCTGACATTTTTACTATAAACTCATGAGCATTAGCGGCAATCGCTGCTTCTTCTATCTCTTCCTTAGTCGCATCAGCTCTACCATAACGAATATTCTCTTCTACAGAAGCATTAAAGAGGAACGTATCCTGAGCAATCAATCCTATATTATTTCGAAGAGATGATAACTTCACTTTACTAATATCATAACCATCTATCAAGATGCGCCCTTGTTTTAGAGGGTAGAAACGTAAAAGCAGCTTTACAAGGGTAGTCTTCCCAGAACCGCTTAGTCCTACAAGAGCTATTCGTTCACCAGAAGCTATCGTCATATCAATTCCTTTTATAACATCGCGGCCCTCTTCATAAGCAAACCATACATCTTCAAACTCTACTGTTCCTAATACATTCTCAGGCAATAAAGGAGTATTTTCAGTCTCATCTGCATCTTCTCCAGGAGTCTCTAAGATCTCAAAGACTCGTTCTGCTGCACCTAGAGAAAACTGTATCCCAAAGAGCAGCCCAACTATGGCACGCGAGGGGCCCATTAATCTACCACTCCACGCTGTAAATGCAAAATATTGTCCTAATGTAAGATTCTCGCCCATTATCTCTGACATACCATACCACGTAATGGCAAGAGGACCTATAATTCCTACTATATGATTTATGGTTCCGCCAAGAGAACTTATTACTCGCCTTCTTATATTAACCTTTACCACTTCTTGAGACTTATCAGCAAATTTCTCCCCTTCATACTCTTCAAGGACAAAGGCCTTTGTCACCTCTATCCCTGCTATACGTTCCTGCAAACTCCCTGAGAGATCGGCCCATTTCTCATGAGCTAACTTCTGTATCTTCTTCATTACATCTCTAAAAAGGTAAAAGGAGTAAGCAAAGAAGGGAACTATTATCATTGATACTAAAGCAAGCTTCCAATGCATGCGAAACATTACTATAGCTACGACCACAATAGTAAGCGCGTTAATCACAAGATCGGTCATAGTAGTGCCAAAAACCCCTGATAGAGCTCCTACATCATATAAGATCCTAGACATTAAACTACCCGTCTGGCTCCTTTGAAAATAACTCAAAGGCAGGGTTTGCATATGTCTGTATACCTTTGTTCTCAAATCATGAAAAATAGATTGGTTCATTAATTCAAAGAGGTACCCCTGGATTAAACCCAATAATGAACTGATTAGACTTAAAAGGAACCATATTATACAAGGTAAAGTTAGTAGACTGGGGTTTTTTGTAGGCAAGACTGTATCGATTATGTGCATGGTTACTAATGGAACCGTTAGTCCAGCTAGAGTCTGAAGGATAATGCAAGCAGAACCTGCCAGTATCTGGACGATATATGGTCGTAAAAAAGGCAAACACTTCTTAAAATATGGCAAAGAATGTTTTAGCGAAACGTCATCAAGGTCTTCCGTTAAACTCCTACGCATAGCACGGGAAACAAAACCACGACCCATTACAATCCCCTCCCCATAGGTTCAAATGAGAATAAACTTCGCATATCGTACCTTACGCTACACATATGATTCGATATGCAAGATAATTATACCATCTGGGAAAGGGATTGTCAATTAGCTAATAAAGATGTTTTTATAGAGAGAACCGAATCTCCTTATCATCTAAGTCTCCATGCTCTTCCATTAAAAGATCCGCTGCTTCTCTATCTAGGACTATTATGACATCAGGATGTAACTGAAGAATAGAAGCGGGAACCTGAGGATCAACAGGACCCTTTATTGTATTGAATATAGCAGAAGCCTTATTATTACCACTAGCTAAAAGGAGAATCCTCTTAGATCTCATTATGCTCTTTAAACCCATAGATATGGCAGTAGTAGGTACATCACCTACATTCTCAAAGAACCTTGAATTCGCTTCAATAGTTTCCTTTGCAAGCTTCACTATCTGGGTTTCTGAGCCATAGTCTGTACCTGGTTCATTAAATCCTATATGTCCGTTAACTCCTATCCCAAGGACTTGAAGATCTATACCACCTACTCTTCTTATCTTCTCATCATATGACCGACACTCTTCATTAAAATCTTTAGCCATCCCATTTGGAAGGTTTATCTTATCTGGATCTATATTGACATGCTTAAATAAATTTGTATGCATGTAATAGTTATAACTTTGGGGATGCTCTGGAAAAAGTCCACAATATTCATCTAAATTAAAGGTCGTTACGTTAGAAAGGTCAACTTCCCCAGCATTAAAACTATCTATTATCTCTTTATACATCCCCAAGGGAGTACTCCCAGTAGCCAAACCAAGGACAAGATCGGATTTAGCATTTACAGCTTCAATGACTATCTCTGCACCCTTCTTACTTATACTATCGTAATCCTTTAATATAATTACTTCCAATCTTCTCGCTCCTTTCTATGCTCCTTTGAATTCAATGAGTCATCTATTAGTTATTAACTAAAGAAACGCGCCTCACCTTGAATCTCTTCAACTATACCGATAGCCTTATCCACAGCTTCTTTATGACCTTCTATAATAAGGCGAACCCCTCCTTCAGCGCCGCCTATGCCTCCAGAGGCTATATGCATAGCTTGTACCCCTGCCAATACCCTTAAAGCTTCTATCTCTGTGATTATATCTCCCCTTACTGCCATCAGCCTAGGAATATCGCCTCTTTCATCTTGACAGGTCTCAGAGAGAGTTTCAGCGATTTCATCAATATCAAAGGCTACGCACTTTTCTAGACTTATTGGTATTACAAGACGGATTCTTCTACCAACTATGTGACCAATGGCATTGCCAATGGTGCCCCCTTTAGAATCACCAATAAGTATACCTGCTACACCTCGTTGATAATTCAAGGCGTTTGCTCCTTTTATAAATACATCCCCTTTTTTCATGTCCGCAAGGGCTGTATTCAGATCCATATCTAAAGCCACCTGTCCATCTTTGAATATAAAAGTTGGTATACGTGAACCCCGTTTTTTACCCGATTTATCAAACTTTGCAGGTAATGTATGACCTGTGAGATATCGTTCTTTTTCTATCTCTTTTCCCAAGAGTTCTTCAGCCACATAAGCATTTGTACTTCCGTATGAGATTGCAATTAAACCACTTGACATAGCTGATTTAACTACATCAAGATTTGCAACCCCTTTTGCAATGAGTCTCTTTGATTCAGCAACTGTCAATGTCAATTGTGAACGCATAATTTAACTCCTTTTCAAAAGGTTATTCTCTCTTAACCTTGTATCTTCCTTTATATTCTGATATAATAAAATAGCATTTTATTATTCTCGCAACTTATAAGGAGGATACGCCATGACTTTCCCGAAGTTAGCAAAATTCGGTCTTCTAATCTCCTTAATAGCATTGATTTATGAAATCTATATAGCTATTAAAGGTCCTCATTACTTTGCCCATATGTTCCTTGTAGTCTTAGGGATCCTCGCAGCCATCGTGGGTGTACTCTATTTTTGGAACGAGTTGCGACAGGGTGAAGATTGATTGAAAAGCACAAATAGGATCATTTGCCGACAAAAAGATAAGGTTCTAGAGAAAGAGCAGTGGTTCCCTTTCAGAGAGATACATACCACTGCTCTTATTCTTTATTAACCTATAGACTATTTATTTCTTATCATAAACCTCTTTATTGACTATATTCGGTGGTACCTTGCCTTCTAAAGCAGCTAAAACATTAGCAGCTGCCATAGTAGCCATCTTAGTACGTGTCTCCACAGTAGCGCTAGCTATATGAGGAGCAAGAACAGCATTATCTAACTCTGCCAAGCCAGGAGCAAGAAGAGGCTCGTCTTCATATACGTCGAGACCAGCACCTGCTATTTTCTTAGCTTTAAGAGCTTCTACCAAGGCCTTCTCATCTACCACAGGACCGCGTGAAGTATTTATAAGTATGGCATTATCCTTCATCGCATCAAACTCTGCAGTACTGAAGAGATGGAAAGTAGAATCCATTAAAGGAACGTGAATAGATACGAAATTAGCAACTTTGAGTACTTCCTCAAACGCCATATATTCTACACCCAGTTCCTTCTCTTTCTCTTCGCTAAGGCGATATTCGTCAAAATACACAACGCGCATATCAAAACCACTAGCTCTCTTTGCAACAGCCTGACCTATACGGCCCAGACCAATTATACCTAGAGTCTTTCCATATACATCGCATCCCAAAAGAAGCATTGGACCCCAGCCCTTATACTTACCAGCACGGGTAAACTTATCACCTTCTGCTACCCTACGGGCAGTAGACATGAGAAGAGACCATGCGAAATCAGCTGTAGTATCAGTCAAAACTCCAGGAGTATTAGTAACTGGAATTCCCCTCTCTGTGGCTGCATCAACATCTATGTTATTAAATCCAACTGCATAGTTGCTTATGACTTTAAGGTCTAGATTAGCATCCATTATCTCACCATCTATAGGATCAGTTAGGAGACAAAGGAGAGCATCCTTACCCTTTATACCTTCTATTATCTCTTCTTTAGTAAGAACCCTATCTTCAGGATTAACTTCAATATCGCATTTTTCACGCAACATATCAAGTCCTGGTTCTGGTATACGTCTTGTTACAAAAACTTTTGGCTTCATATATTTACGCCGCTCCTTTCAAAATTACAATCTTTAATGCATAATACCCTTTTAAGGGAAATATCTCAAAGTCCTTAAATTAACAACACTTTATATCTAACTTAGCCCATGCCTCCAAAAGGGTTCTCTTTGCATTGGCTATAACGATCTCAGGTTTCTCATCGCCCACGCCTTGAACTTCAAAGGCTACAATTGGGAGGGGATCCTTTCCATAACCTAGATAGCCGACATCAAAGAGGGCTTTAAGAAAGTCCACGAGTTCATCTACGTCATTTTCTCCGCCTTCAATTCCAAAACGTGGATGCTTATCTCCATATGCAGGATGTGATTTATCCTTTACAACACAATTCCCTATATGAATATGGACTATATGATCCTTAGTAGCATTTAATGATTCTGCTGAAGTCTCACCAAGCTGTGGAAGGTGAGAAAGGTCAATCATCAATCCAAAGTCTGGATAATCGGCTTTGATTATCTCAGCGATCTTAGCAGCCTCTACTGATGGACCTACAAGAGCCATCTTTTCTATGTTTCTATCAAATGTCTCTAAGGTAATAGCGAGATCACCCTTTGATTTTGCATATGCACATATCTGTTTAATTGAATCAATAAGACGCTCAGTAGCCTGGGCTCGTCCAGCATCTCCAGGGTCTTTACCGCTTAAGAATGCTAATCTACTAGCTCCAACGTCATACGCCTGATCCACACCCATCTTTATCTGTGCAATGGCCTTTTGACGTTCTTCTTCATCAGCACTATTAATGTCTAATTTAGTAGTTAAAAGTAATGGTTGTGCACCAAATCCTACTTCCATGTGGCTTGATTTCAATAGATCAGCCACCTTTTTCCTCACAGAGGAATCCTTAATCTGAGTTATCTCAATAGCTGAGAAGAAATCATCCTCTGCTATCTTGGTGATGGTCTCTAAAACTGGCCCCTCACCTTTAATGGTAGAAGGATAGGCCATAAAATGAACGATTCCTACCTTCATATAATTACTCAATGATCCTTTCATGTTACTCCCTCCTGTACTTATTTTGCTTCTAAAAACCTCTCTCAAAGGAGGTTCCATTGAACTTAGGGAACCTAGTTCCCAAGTAGTTCTCTAAACTTAAATACTTTAAACCGCAACAGGGTTTCAAGCCGTCTACAACTTGAAACCCGTGTTAACGTCGTAAATACTCTTTAATTAAGAGTTCTCTAAGCGTTAAATTTTTGGTAAAGTTGCAAGTGAACGCTCTATCATCTCAATAGGATACTCATAATCCTCAAGCCTATCTTCTAAATACAGATCATATGACGTGAGGTCAAAGTGACCATGTCCGCTAAGGCCAAAGAGTATTGTCTTTGACTCTCCTGTTTCTTTACACTTAAGCGCTTCATCGATTGCATGTCTTATAGCATGTGAAGATTCAGGAGCTGGCAAAATACCCTCTGTCCTCGCAAAGAGAATTGCCGCTTCAAAGACTGCCCTCTGATGAACAGCTACAGCTTGGATAAGTCCATCATGAGCTAATTGGCTGATTAGCGGAGATGCTCCATGATATCTCAGACCACCAGCATGAATGCCTGGCGGTACAAAACCGTGTCCAAGGGTGTACATCATAAGTAATGGAGTTAGCCCAGCTGTATCCCCATAATCATAAGTAAATGGTCCTTTTGTCAACGTTGGACATGCTGTAGGTTCAACAGCCACTGTTCTTAACTCTTTGCCAGAAATCTTATCCGCTACAAAAGGAAATGCTAACCCACCAAAGTTACTTCCACCGCCACAGCAACCTATTACTACATCTGGATAATCTCCTACCTTCTCCATCTGCTTCTTTGCTTCTAATCCTATAACAGTCTGATGTAGGAGAACATGATTGAGAACACTCCCAAGGGCGTAATTTGCATCATCATGAGAAACAGCATCCTCTACTGCTTCACTAATAGCCATGCCGAGGCTTCCAGTAGTGTCGGGATCCATCTCTAAAATCTTTCTACCAGCATTTGTTCTGTTACTAGGACTTGCCAGTACCTCAGCCCCCCATGTCTGAATCAAAGATCTTCTGTACGGTTTCTGTTCATAACTAACCCTCACCATATAGACTGTACATTCTAAACCAAAGAAAGCACAAGCCATTGAAAGAGCACTACCCCATTGTCCAGCACCAGTCTCAGTAGTAAGGCGTTTGACACCAGCCTGCTTATTGTAGTAAGCCTGAGGTACCGCAGTATTTCCCTTATGGCTACCAGCAGGACTCACACCTTCGTATTTATAGTATATCTTTGCAGGTGTTTTTAGAGCCGCTTCTAATCTCCTAGCGCGAAACATTGGAGTGGGCCTCCAAAGGGCATAGATATTAAGGACCTCTTCAGGAATATCAATCCACCGTTCCGTACTGACCTCCTGTTCAATAAGGGACATTGGAAAAATAGCGGAAAGGTCCGCTGGAACAAGGGGTTTCTTAGTCTGGGGATTTAATCCGGGTTCAAGCGGATTAGGCATGTCTGCTTGGATATTGTACCATTTCTTTGGAATCTCACTCTCTGATAATAAAATCTTCGTATCACTCATCTCTGCTCATCTCCTTAAAATAGTCTCATCTCACCAAAGAGAACGAATCCCCAGATCCTTGAGACTGCCCCTCTGGTGAATTATTGTTTTTTAGGCAACCATTATACTTTAATTCGCCACAAATCTTATAAATCCTTCTTTAAAAACATAATTTTTACGCTATGGCTTCTCTATTATGGTTCCCTTCAGATTCTTATTTTACTACAAAATACAGTATGTGTAAACCCTTTAATTTATATAAATAGTTGATGTGCTTTGATCTGATTGGATAAAAACAGGAGGCGGAAAGAACTCTTCAAGGAACGAAGCTCCTCCTAATAGTAAAAGTCCGTAGGGCACGCGGAGACCTAGATTTAAAAGAACAGAAAAAATATAATTAAAGTTAATAGGCAAATTCATAATACAAAGCACAAACAGATCTATAACGAATGTCATACATAAAAAGAAAAGATAAAAATATGCAAACGTCTTCAAACCTTTTATAGATCTTTGGTTGATATTATCCGCACGATAAACAGCCTGTTCACCAGGTAAAACTCTATTACGTAAGAACGAAAGACCAAGATTGAAGAGAAAGATAAGAGCAAGCTGAATAAAGAGAGATAAAGGTTGCACCATATAACTAGTAAAAGACCTTATAAACCAAGATAAACTATGTTCTAAATATTGGAACGAACTAATTAGACTATAAAAGGCACTGCCGATTATAGAGATTAGGGATAGTACCATAGTTACTTTATAAAGGCCCTTCCAAGTTCTACTCTCAGAGAACTTGGAAGGCTCAAAAACTTTATATATAAAGTTAGTGCTAACCCATATTACCGAAGCCCACCCTAGCATAATAAATCCATTCCCTAAAAGAATAAAAATCTCATGTGGCGTAGAAAAAAACATAGCAGAACCCACAGATGAAAAGAGCGCTAAGAATATAAGACTACGGGGTAGAAACTGAAGGGCTGTACACCATTTTATTGATAGAGTGTTGTTTTTTATAGCTACAAATCCTTTTAGTATCCCATATATAATCAAAGCCTCTACAATCAAAACAGAACTGGTAAGAAGCATATAAAAGAAGTCCCCTGTTATTGACTGTTCAAGTGTAGTGAGGAGAGTTATACCCTTCAAAGAGTTTAACCAC
This sequence comes from Firmicutes bacterium UBA5435, assembly GCA_002426645.1. Lineage (GTDB taxonomy): Bacteria > Bacillota > UBA5435 > UBA5435 > UBA5435 > UBA5435. The sequence goes on from DIRN01000072.1 coordinate 12,428, forward strand.
CGCCTATAGATAAGATCTGTAAATGGAATTGAGAAAAGAACTATACCCATTATAAAAATGACCTTACAAATCAATTCTAAGGATGGTTTATTCTTAAAGTCATCATCCATGAGTTCCTGAAAGAATCTTATATCTTTGTATCGATCCCGAGATATCATTGCAACAGCTCTAAAGAATCCGAGAACCACAAAGAAAAAGAGATATTTAAAGGCTAGGTGTATATGCGTTACCAAGACCCTCCAAGACCGATAAACCCTGATCACAAAGAGTCCACTCGCTCCTTCCTCATTCATTGGCAAAACCCAAACTTGAAGTATGAGGATAAGAGTCATAATACTCATAGCCAAAAAGAAGAGTCCAGCAAATAACTGGATCTTATTAACTCTCTTAAAAGCCGTTAAAGCTCTTTGGCAAAATGTCATAACAATCCCCTCCGGTCCCAAAGATCCTACTTCTATCATGTTTATGCCATTCTGCTATGAATTATTCAATTACGACTCTCTAAATATCTCTTAACTGAATCCGCTGCAATGGCCCCATCGCCTGTAGCAGTAACGATCTGACGTAGAGATTTCTTCCGTACATCACCAGCAGCAAAGAGCCCAGGCACAAATGTAGCCATATTATCATCTGTAATTATGTATCCATTTTCATCCAGCTTCACTATATTCCCTAAAAAGCCAGTATTGGGTATTGTACCAACATATACAAAGAGTCCATCTGTACTTACTTCATTTTCTTCCCCAGTCTTTACGTTTCTGACTTTAACAGCAGCTAAGCGTTGATCACCTACGATCCCAGTGACCACTGAATCCCATAAAAAGCTTATCTTTTCATTAGCAAAGGCAGCTTCTTGAAGGATTTTCGTTGCCCTTAACTCATTTCTCCTATGTACTATAGTTACCTTTGAAGCAAAACGAGTTAGGAAAAGAGCCTCCTCTACTGCGGAATCTCCACCTCCAACTACTAAAACCTCTTTACCCCTATAGAGCGCGCCATCACAAGTAGCGCAGTATGAAACGCCTCGACCACGCAATTCTCGTTCACCTTTAACATCCAATTCACGTGGATCAGCGCCAGTAGCAATTATAATGGCATCTGCTCGGTAGCTTCCACCTAGAGTAGTAATTATCTTCTCCCTATTAACTACACTCAAACTCTCTACTTGATCTGTGATTATCTCAGCACCTAGAGCTTTGGCCTGCTTCTCCATTTTCTCCATGAGTTCAGGACCAGATATCTCCTGGAAACCAGGATAATTAGCAATATGATAGGTTGTAAACGCCTGACCTCCAGGGATACCTTTTTCTATGATCAATGTATTAATACGTGATCTATCGCTATAAATTGCAGCAGTAAGACCTGCTGGACCTGCACCTATTATCACTAATTCATACTTTTTGCCTTCTCCAGAATCCATACCTTTCCCTCCGATTAAGCGTTTCTCTTCAACCATTATACATTTATCCATTATAATTTCAAGGCCTGCATTAACTGCTGTACGTGCAGCTTTATCATTATATATACCTAATTGGGCCCAGACTGCTCCCGCTTTAACTTCTATAGCTTCTCTAACTATACCTGGCAGTTCAATAGAGGGACGGAATACATCCGCAATATCAATTTTCTCAGGTATATCCCTTAAAGTTGCATAAGAACGCTCGCCTAGAATTTCATCACCATGAGGATTCACAGGAAATATCCTGTACCCTCTGGCCTTTAAGTATCTAGCAACTATATTACTAGCCTTTGTTTCATCACGAGATAACCCAACTATCGCTATATTCTTAGCACGCATTAGCAAGAGCTTTATCTCATCATCTATAGGATTCCCATGAGCAAACTTATCGTTTCCCATCCCTCGTATCCCTCCTAATATTTACATATGAGCCAATGCCTTTATTCCAATATCTTTTCGGAAATGCATCCCTTCAAAGCTTAACAGATTTATACTATGGTAGGCCTTTTGCCTAGCTTCATTCACATCGTTCCCTAGAGCTGTAATCCCTAACACACGACCTCCAGAAGTAACAATTTTTCCATGGCACTCTGAAGTACCAGAATGAAAAGGTGTGATATCTTCAAGATCAACTAGTTCCTCTAGACCAACGATAGGTTTATCTATCTCATAAGAGCCTGGGTATCCTCCAGATGCAAGGACAACACAGAGTGCAAGGCGGTCATCCCACTCCAGCTCCAACTCATGAAGTCGGCCTTGGATAACAGCTTCCATAATATCAACTATATCTGTTTTTAACCTAGGTAAGACCACCTGAGTCTCTGGATCCCCAAATCTGACATTAAACTCTAATACCTTGAGCTGTCCATCTTTTATCATGAGCCCTGCATATAGAACCCCTTTATAGGGACGTCCCTCTGCCTTCATTCCCTCAATTGTAGGAATTAATATATCATCCATTGCCTTCTTCATCACCTCTGACGTGACGATTGGCGCAGGTGAATAAGCTCCCATTCCACCAGTATTTGGCCCTTTATCACCATCATAAACTGCTTTATGATCTTGTGATGATACCATAGGAATAATCATATTACCATCAGAAAAAGCTAAAAGGGTTGCCTCCTCACCCTCTAGTTTCTCCTCTATAACGATTTTATTACCTGATTGGCCAAAGGCTCTCTCAACCATAATCTTATCTATAGCTTCTATAGCCTCTTCTTCGCTACTGGCTACTACGACTCCTTTTCCCGCCGCAATACCATCTGCCTTTACAACAAGTGGTGCACCAATAGCACGCACGTATTCCTGTGCCTCTGATGCATCTTCAAAAACTCTATACTTAGCAGTAGGAATAGAGTACTTATCCATAAACGCCTTAGCAAAGGCCTTACTACCTTCTAACTCAGCTGCTGCCTTAGATGGACCAAAGACATTAAGTCCTCTTTTTTCAAACTCATCCACCAAACCAGCTATCAAAGGAGCCTCTGGTCCTACCACAGTAAGGTCCACTCGATTCTTTTCAGCAAAATCAGCTAAGCCACTAATCCCTGTATCTTTCAATTCTACTAATTCCGCCAGTTGCCCTATGCCGGCATTCCCTGGCGCGCAGAAAATCTTACTCACACGCGGACTTTTTTTTAGTTTCCATACCAAAGCGTGTTCTCTACCTCCGCCTCCAACGACCAATACCTTCATGAACAGCATACCCCCTTTTATCTACTTAGTGCTTAAAATGACGCATCCCAGTAAAGACCATGGCTATTCCAAGGGCATTTGCTGCTTTTATAGACTCATCATCTCTAATAGAACCGCCTGGCTGAATTATCGCAGAGATCCCTGCTTCTCCTGCAGCCTCTACTACATCCGGAAATGGAAAGAATGCATCTGAAGCAAGAACTGCTCCTTTTGACTTCTCCCCTGCCTGTTCAAATGCTAGCCTAGCTGAGTTAATTCTATTCATCTGACCAGCACCTACACCTATGGTTGCATTATCCTTTACCACCACAATGGCATTAGACTTAACATGCTTAACTACCTTCCAGGCAAAGAGGAGATCACGCATCTCGTTATCTGTAGGTTTCTTATCTGTGACTACCTGTAGTTCAGAAGGATCCAAATACATAGTATCAGCATCCTGAATAAGCATACCACCAAGAACCCGTTTCATATCAAGATACTGGCTTGTCCTTCTTTCTCCTAGCCCGGGTATTCGCAGGAGCCTTAGGTTCTTCTTCGCCTTTAAAACTTCAAGGGCTTCTTCCTGGAAATCCGGAGCTATGACGATCTCTACGAATATAGATGAAATGGCTTTAGCCGTAGCAGCATCAAGTTCTCTGTTAACAGCAATTATCCCTCCAAATATGGAGACTGGATCAGATTCATACGCCTTATTATAAGCGTTTAGCAGGGTATCTGCTGAAGCCAAACCACAGGGATTTGTGTGTTTCACAGCAACTACAGTAGTTTCATCAAAGTCCTTCACCATCTCTATAGCAGCATTAGCATCATTTATATTATTAAATGATAGCTCCTTGCCATGTAACTGCTGAGCAGTGGCAATAGACGGCTCATTTAAATAAAGTTCTTTATAGAATGAAGCCTCTTGATGGGGGTTCTCTCCATAACGAAGATCCTGTGCTTTCTCAAGTTGAATAACTAAACTCTCAGGGAATTTTCCATTCTTAGCTCCTAATCTCTTCTCAAGGTATGAAGAGATTATTGAATCGTATCTAGCCGTAGCTTTAAATGCAGCAATAGCTAGATTCATGCGACTAGCTTCGCTGAGGGCCCCTCCGCTCTCCCGCATTTCTTTTAGTATATTAGAATACATACTGGGATCAACTACTACAGCCACATCCTTTGAATTCTTAGCCGCAGACCTGATCATAGTAGGTCCACCAATATCAATATTCTCTATTACCTCTTCGAGACTAACTCCTTCCTTAGCTATAGTTGCCTCAAAGGGATATAGGTTGACTACTACCATATCTATAGGTTCAATACCAAGCATTGATAATTCCTCTTTATGTTTCTCATTGCTTCTTATGGCCAGGATCCCACCGTGTATGGCAGGGTGTAGGGTCTTAACTCTGCCATCAAGGATCTCAGGGAACTTAGTAACGTCAGATATATAAGTGACCTCTATTCCTGCCTCTTTTAGCTGTTTGTAAGTTCCACCTGTAGATATTATCTCAACTCCGAGCTCCTTAAGGCCTTTAGCCAATTCCTCGAGACCAGTCTTATCTGATACGCTTATAAGCGCTCTCTTTATCTTCATTTAACATTGAACCTCCCTTATTTTAACCTGTCTTCCTTCTATCTTTAACCTACCATCTGCAATCAGTTGAAGAGCCTTAGGATAAATAATATGTTCTTCCTTAAGGATGCGCTCAGTCAGGCTCTCCTCAGTATCATCTTGATAGAGAGGTACAACTGCTTGAAGTATTATAGGTCCTGTATCCATTCCTTCATCAACAAAGTGTACTGTGCATCCAGAATATCTCACACCATACTCTAATGCCTGTCTCTGAGCGGCAAGTCCTGGAAAGGCTGGCAATAGGGAAGGATGTATGTTAACGATCCTATTCTTATAATACCCAACAAATTCAGGACTTAATATAGCCATGAAACCAGCTAGAACTATTATATCTACCTTATGACGTTCTAAGCATGATATTACTTCCTTCTCAAAGAGCGTCTTCGACGAAAAACTCTTACGATTAATGGCAAAGGCATCAATACCATGGCGCTGGGCTCGTTCAAGGGCTAGGGCGTCTGGTTTATTACTTATAACCACTGATATTTTGGCAGAAAGTTTCTTTGCCTCAATAGCGTCTATGATTGCTTGAAGATTACTCCCTCTTCCTGAGACCAGAACGCCGAGATTAAGTATCCTTTGTTCCAAATCTTCCATCTCCCCTCAGTCATACCAGGTCTATTCCGCGTTCACCAGCGACTACTTGACCTATTATATATGCCTCTTCACCCATGGCCTTTAATTCCCTACAGACTCCATCAGCATCTTCGCCAGAGACTATTAGGACCATGCCCACTCCCATATTAAAGGTATTATACATCTCATCCTCATCCACTCCGCCCCTCTCTTGAAGGAACTTAAAGACAGGATGAATCTCCCATGTGCCCTTTTGTACTATAACTCTTGTATTATCTACTATAGCACGTGGAAGATTTTCTGGTAACCCACCACCACTTATATTAGCTATCCCATGTACATCAAAACGCTCTTGAATCTTTAATAATTGACGTGCATATATTCGAGTGGGCTCCAAGAGTTCCTCTCCCAGGGAGCGACCGAATTCTTCAATATAATCGTTCACCTTTAAACCTAGTATATCAAAGACTACCTTCCTGACCAAGGAATAGCCACTGCTCTGAAGGCCAGTTGACTTTATCCCTACGAGAGCATCTCCGGGTTTAACTTTACTACCATCAATGGCATTCTTCTTCTCTACTACTCCTACTGCAAAACCTGCCATATCATACTCACCTTGATCATAGAACCCTGGCATCTCTGCAGTCTCTCCCCCTATAAGGGCACATCCAGCTTCCTTACATCCTCGAGCTATACCAGCAACTAAAGTCTCTATAACCTCTGGTTTCACCTTGCCAGTAGCTAGATAGTCCAAAAAGAAAAGAGGCTCAGCTCCTTGACATATGATATCATTTACACAATAGGCCACCAAATCTAGTCCCACAGTATCATGCTTGTCCATTAGGAATGCTATTTTGAGCTTTGTACCTACACCATCTGTTCCTGAAACCAATATAGGTTCCTTATATTTTCTGTTATCAAAGGCAAAGAGGGCCCCAAAGCTCCCTAGATCTGTTATAACCTCTGGTCTATAGGTGGAACGCGCATGTGCTTTTATTCTCTTTACCACTTCGTACCCAGCATTAATATCTACACCAGCATCTTTATAGGTAACTCGTTTTTCATTCATCCTATTACGTCATCGAAACCTCTTTAAAGGTGAGACGACGTCCCGCCTCCTTTTCGTTTCTCTTAATAAGTAATTCTATCCTCTTGTAAATTAAACTAAAACTCCTTCTCGCTATCTAAAAGGAGTGTAACTGGACCATTATTTTCTATCTCTACAACCATCATTTCACCGAACTCTCCAGTAGCTACTTGTAAACCATGTTCTTTTAACCTATTCACATATTCATGGTAAAGAGCCAAAGCTAAATCTGGAGGCGCAGCATTTAAAAAATTTGGTCTTCGACCCTTCCTGCAATCCCCATAAAGAGTAAACTGAGATATGGCAAGTACTTCCCCTGATACATCAAGACAAGAGAGATTCATCTTACCATCCTGATCATCGAATATTCTTAAATTAGCTGTCTTATCAGCAAGGTAAATGGCGTCATGTGAGGTATCAGAGGTATCTACTCCAACTAAGACCACTAGTCCCGATCCTATCTTACCTCGTTCAACATTATCTACAGTTACTCTTCCAGATAGGACCCTCTGTATAACCGCTCTCATAAGATCATCACAACCTCCCGCCTTTGAAGTTCCTTTAACAAGAACGCACGGACTTCTTGAAGTATATGATAAAGAGGGTTTGAGTTGTCGAAACGTTTTCCCACACAAAGCCCTCACAATAACCTAGTATTATCTTACTACATAAAAATAATATAACAGAATGGGGGGATACTGTCAAGAAAGGAGACGGAGATTCCTGTATTGCATTTATGGTCTTTACAAGATACTGACGTTTCTGCTAGTTAAAGCCTTTAAAAACTTGACTTCTGTCTCATCTCTATCTATCTCATTATAGTCTAATCTCTTATGTGCGGCTATACTCCTATAATTCTCTACTTTCACATCAGAACCCATCTCAGAAAAGCCCATGGAAAGAGCCCATGTCTCAGCCATGATAAGTAAGGTCTTACCAATTCCAATTCGTCTATGCGTCTCTTCTACATACCAGCCTTCTATGTATCCTATTGAGGATCGAACCGTATTATGAATAGATGTCTCCACAAAACCTACTAACCCATGTTGTTTGCACTCTGCTATATAGACAGGCGTCTCTGGGCTACTAAGCCACTGGTTAATCTCTTTGATATGCTCTTCTATGGGACACTCCGCCCAAAGCTTATATCGCATCCTAAGCCATCCATGGAAGTCAGAGTCTTTAACACGCCTTATAGATATACCTCGCTCCCTCTCAAAATTAGCTATAGCTAGAATTCTATCTATGAATTCCCCTTTGATTTCAGTATAAGTAAGTCTATCAGAGGGATACCTAGCAGCCAAGAGTCTTTTAAACTTAGTATAAAATTCAGCAGGTTCCTGGTTATAATAAAGATAGTCTCTAAAGGTCAGTACATGTTTTAACTGGGATGAATCTCTTCGATAGAAATGAATATGATGGGTTCTATAATCTTCTCCACCTTTTATAAAGAGTCTCTTCTCCCAGGTATCGTGATCTGCTCTATATATGAATCCCGCTTCTTCTAGATCCTTAATGTATTCGTTTAATTCATCTAAGTCATCTATTACTACTGCTATATCAATTATGGGCTTTGCTATCATCCCTGGTATGGAGGTACTACCTATATGGTATACATCAACTTTTAAATCTCCTAAGAGGCTTTGAAGGGTCTCTTTTTCCTTCTCAAAGAGACCCTCCCACTGAAGGCTATATTCATCTAGTCTAGCTATTCCTCTTTTTAAACCTATCAATTGAGTCACCACCTTAGCTCCTTAGATAAACGCCTGTACTCTTCATCTAGTTCTCCCTTCTCCTTTGGGTCTTTACATGTTCCTATCTTACCTGCTAGTTCAGCAAGTCTCATCTGTATTAGAGTCTTATTAATTCTATAAGCCTCTCCTTGCCCGTACCTTGGGAATGTCTTTATGACACAATCCTCTATTATGAGTATCCTATCTGCAATATTTTCCACGAACTTCCTATCGTGGGATATTAAGAGCATAGTGCCTGTGTAGTCTTTAAGCACCTGTTCTAAAGATTCTAATGAGTTGGAATCAAGATAGTTTGTGGGTTCATCAAGGATTAAGAGATTAGCCTCTGAGACAAGGAGTTTTGCTATGGAAACCTTAACTTTTTCGCCACCACTTAGCACCTTTATCTTTTTATGTACCTCATCTCTCTTAAAGAGAAGTCTATCTAGTATGGTCCTGACTTCCGGCTCCGGTTTAACACTGCTTTTCATAAGGTCTTCAATTATGGAATACTCATCTTCTAAAGTACTAAAGTCCTGGCTGAAGTAGCCTATCTTTACTCTAGGGGCTATCCTTATCCCATGAGCCTCCTTTAGGATCATACGAGCAAGGCTAGTCTTGCCAGAACCATTATCTCCTATTAAAGCTGTTTTAGAGCTATTTGGTAATTCAAATGACGCTTTATGAAATATACATCTAGAACCAAAGCTAAGATTAAGGTCAGATGCACTGACTAGGATCTTTGCACCTGGCTTCTCTGATACTTCTATGGTCATCTTCACCTTTGGGATATTATGAGGCTTTTCTTTAACCTCTAACCTCTCTATCCTTCGGTCTAATGCCTTTACACTCTTGGCTAACTTCTCCTGTATCTCCGTGCCTGTGCCACGATGAAGCCTAGCCTCTGAGCGTCCCATTCTCTTAGGGGTTTTCCTCATCCCCTTTATATTATCCTTCCTCTCATAGAGTCTCTCTCTTAGCCTATCTCGTTCTTTTATATACTTCTCGTACTCTGCTCTTTCTCTCTTGAAGTTCTCTTCCCTCTGCTCTATGTACTTACTGTAATTACCCGTAAAGATACGTATATGGCCATTAGCTACTTCGATTATCCCAGTGCATAGCTTATCTAAGAGCCTTCTATCATGAGATACTAGAAGCAGGGCTCCTTTGAAATCACTCAGGGTCTTCTCTACTATAGAGATTCCATTCATGTCCATATTGCTAGTTGGTTCGTCAGCTAGTAATATGCCTGCATTTGGATTATAGGAATGAGCAAATTGCGCCTTGGCTATCTCTCCGCCACTCATGTATCTATCACTGACATTCAATTCGCTGGCTAATTTAAAGTCTTGTACATCCTTTAACATGCTCTCTTTCCCCTGTTTAATATATGATATATTTGTATATACCTCAACGCTTCCCTCATCAGCTTTTAAGTCTCCAGCTAGGATATGTAAGAGTGTGCTCTTCCCCGCGCCATTAGCACCTATCACTCCATATCTATCCCCAGCAAATATCTTTAATTCATTGAAAGCGAGGATCTTTTTATCACCATAATATTTAACTATATTTTCGGCATGTAATAGAAGCATAATAAAACCTCCCAGTTTTATAGACACTCCAGGAGGTTATAATAAGACATAGCTTTATCTATACTAATTTTTTTGCATGCGAGGATAAACCTCCGGAAGTGTCCGTGATCTAAAGTGGACAAATCTTCAAATTTTCTCCGGGATTAGGATATCCTCATTGCTTCTAGTACCTGACCTTTCTTTAATTCTATTATTAACATACCATAGTCAAAGCTATCTTGTCAAGATAAGTACGTACTTCTGACCAATTCCCATAAACACACTTTGGACTGTTAGATCATATGATTCTATTGAGCTATATTCTTGTAGAGAGGAGGCAATTTATATGCTTAATGATGATTCGAAGGCAGAATACTATAGGGATAGATATCCTAGAGAGCATCCTATGATGGAGCATCACCATGGTAAACTAGCAAAGTTACTAGAATTAATCCGTGAAGATCTGAGGGGTGAATTAGCAGCCATTAATGAATATGCAAGTCATATGGTAGAGGCCATGGAAGCTGGTTATAATGATATAGCCCGAGTTCTTCACCATATAATGCTCGATGAAAAGGATCACGTAGCCTCATTAACTAAAATCTTAAATAAATACGACCCTGAACAGAGAAGAGCCTTTATGAAAGAAGAGCCTGGAACATATAGTATTCAAGATCAATAAAGTTCTCAATTTCCCTGATGGGAGCTATCTTCCTATCAGGGAAACTACATTGAAATGCAATTTTATCGTGAGCGTTTTTAGGCACTTAAACTAATAAGGTTTTAATCCTAGAAAATCTTCAAAATCCCCCCTTGCATAAAAGAGAGAGATATGCTATAATAGGTCATGGTTTGAATATATTCATTACTTTGTGGTGGGCGTAGCTTAGTTGGTCAAAGCGCCAGGTTGTGGCCCTGGAGATCGAGGGTTCAAGTCCCTTCGCTCACCCCATTTTGTTTTCTTAATCCAACTCTCTTTTAACAGCCTTCCCTGGCTACACTTCAAGTACTTCTTCTATTGTTTCATATATACCTTTAGTTCTTTCCTATAAAACTAATATATGATATAATCTATAAGTACGCTGCAATTTTTTCTAATTTGCTTTTCTACAGATAAATCTAAAATCAAAGTCATTGGCTTAAAGGGGGGAGGGCGCGTTCATAAAGAGCATGGGCTCCTGCGCCAAATTCAAATGAAAGAAGATATAAATATACGCACCTTTAAAGAAGAAGACATTCCTTTCGCAATGAAACTCAAAGGCCTATCCAAGTGGAATCAAGTAGAAGATGACTGGAGGGGATACCTCCTATTTGAACCTGAAGGATGCTTTATTGCTGAATTAGATGATAAACCTGTTGGCACTGTAACATGCACTACATACGGAGAACGCTTCGCATGGGTAGGAATGGTTATGGTTCATCCTGAGAAAAGACGGAAAGGTATAGGTACTGCCTTAATCAATAAGGCAATAAGCTATCTACAAGAACGCGGAGTAAAGGCTATAAAATTAGATGCCACACCTATGGGCAAGAAAGTTTATGTGCCACTGGGTTTTGTTGATGAATACAGCCTTCAAAGATACGAAGGATCAATAGAGACGGTTAAAGGTTCTTTACAGGAAGATTCTCTACAGATAGATCCTATAACTGAAGATAACATTGATGAGATAATCGCATTTGATGAAGAATACTTTGGAGCTCATAGAGGTAAGGTTTTAAGACAATTTAGAAAGCGTCATCCAGAGTATGCTTTATGTATAAAAGATACTAATGGAGTTTTAGGATATGCTATGGCGCGAAAAGGATATCACGCCTATCAGATAGGGCCATTGGTAACAGAGGATGCCCAAGTCGCTGAAACCCTATTTAAAACGTTAATCAATAGAATGCCTAGGGGAAAGGTATTCACTGACATTCCTCTTTCCTGTGTCTTTGCCTCTCAGATAGTAGAGAAATACTCATTTACAGTACAAAGAGGATTTGACCGTATGTACCTAGGCGAAAACCAATATCCAAGTCGCGCAGAAGGTATCTTTGCTATAGCAGCTGCAGAAATAGGATAAGACTCCTAGAAGCTTCAAAGGGGCATATGTTCCTTTGAAGCTTTTTTATAATATTCAACATAATCCACGTGGCAATTCTGAGAAAGCCTAGTTAACATATTATTAGATACGTAAACCTCATCCAGGTTTAATGTATTTTCAATAAGAGCTATAAAAGGGGTACCATCGGCTTTTATGCTATCAAAGGTATCATACCACGCCTAAGACATCTAATAGCCATTACATTCTTATATGTCTTCTCACAATCAATCCCCTCAAATACTCTCTTAGTTATTATATCGGCAAGTCCAATTCCAGTAGCATTTCCATGTGATGAATCTGCTAACTTCAATACCACAATCCTCTTTATCTTTGGCTCTTTGGGATCTTCTACCCCCTCAATTCCATATCTGCCAATTACATTGGTATCCATCCCTGTCCCGCTATAGCACTTACCCATCTCTTTAATTATCAAAATATCTATATCTTTAAATGGCAATCTTGGCATAGAATCTCTAGCCATCTTTAGGAGTTCCTTCTCTCTTTTGATGAGGACTTCCTTACTAAGAAATTCAACGTGCTTTAGATCTCCTGAGTCGTTCTCAACCAGTGCAATCCCTCCGATAATCTTTGTTCTCTCAGAGATCTCTCTAGCCATACCAGGTATAAGCCGTGGGAAGAAGCCATATCCATAAGAATGCATACATTTAGCACCCATGGCGTTTCCTAATCCTATTACAGCCATCTTATAGAGCCCGCTTTTGATCTCCCCATGAGAAGATGTGTATGGTTTTACCCTATTCACCAAGAGAAGTGCGTCTACTTGTAAAGCCTTCTGGTTAAAGTGAAAGATGTATCCTCCAGGAGTTCTTCCTAGTTCAACGGTTTCGCTTGTACAAATAATAGGAGCATCTATCTCTGACTCAGTTATACCAAGCGAGCTGAGGACTTCCACAACAGTTCGTATACTTAACTTTATATGAGCTATGCCTCTACTCCCTATTCGCATGCTATACTAAACAGGAGGTTTCCCCTGTTAAGCAGAGACTTTGGATCAAGGCTCCTCTTTACTTCCGCCATCTCCCGTAAGCCTTCGGCTCCGTACATTAGCTTGAGAAAATCCTTTTTCACTTTGCCTATACCATGTTCAGCAGCAACTGTACCACCAAAAGAAATCACCTTCCTAGCAAATTCCTTATAGAGTTCTTTGGCTTTAATCATATCTCCAGGAGCCTTAGGTAGTATATTAACATGAAGGTGGTTATCTCCTACGTGACCGAATATAACGTACTCTAGCCTTTCTTCCTGGCATCGCTTCTTATAGAACGCCACCATATCCTCTAAGTACTCATTAGGTACAGCCATATCAGTTCCCATCTTATGAATCTCAGGATGCTCCCTCTTCCTATTAGATATTATGGAGTTTACTGTTTCGGGAAGTGCATGCCTTACCTTCTTAATTCTCTCAAGGTTACGCTCATCTAAACCTCCCCAAGTCTCTTCCATAGATGAGCCATAATTCTCTAAAAGCTCATCCCAACCTAGATAGATATCTTCCAAGTCTTCTTCTGAATACTCCTGTTCAAATAGGATAGCTGCCTTGGCATTATCAGGAATAGGAGGTATATCTGAAGAAGTACTCCCCTCCCTCATAAGTAAGTTTAATGACTTAGAATCAAAATATTCCAAGGACATAGGATCTATAATTTGCTTCTGGTCCTTATTAAAATCTCCACGAGCATCTCTAACAAAACGTATAGCTCCCTCCTCAGATGGAAAAAAAGCCATTACTGTGAGAAGCCCTTCAGCCTTCAATACTAGCTCTAACTCGATTTCGCATATTACACCTAAGGTGCCTTCTGAACCTATGAATAAGTCTATAAGATCCATTCCGGGTTTTGCATAGTATCCCGCAGTGTTCTTAATTAAAGGCATTTGATATTCAGGGACCTTGATCAAAGAGGGGCCTTCTAATGTATTATCTTCTTTGGCAAAATATCCACCTCTTTGGATATGTAGGAGCTCACCACTTGCAAGAGCAACTTTTATACCTTGAACATACCTACGGGTTGCACCATACTTAAAACTACGAGCGCCTGAGGCATTAGTAGCTACTATACCACCTATCTGAGCTGTATCTTCTGTAGGGTCCACAGGATAGAAATATCTACTAGTATATTCCTCTATCTTCCTGATAAAATCTTTTAATAGCATACCTGCCTCTACAGAAGCTATACACCAACTAGTTGAATTATCTTCTTTTAATCCTAAGAATCTATTCATATACTCCAGGGATATAAGAATTCCTCCCTGAGGTATAGCACCTCCTACAATCCCAGTGCGTCCCCCAGATATAGTTACAGGTATCTCCCTATCGTTAGCAAATCTTAGTATCTCACATACCTCATTGGCATTCCGTGGAAAATATAGAGAATCCGCATACCCATCCCCATATCTTGATTCATCCTTAAGATAATCTGGATACTCTTCTTTTATCCTTTGGCTCCCTAAGATCCCAGATATGTTTCTTATAGAATTCATACTCAATAAAATTCGTCCCCTCTCAATACTTCCTTATCTACTCCCTATATTATCTTTAAAATAGACTCTTTGCAAGTTCTACTGAGTATGCTAGAAGATTTAAGGCCTGGTAGCACACAAGGTGTGAGAATGATCATAGAAATTCGATCAAAAGTGTAATGACATCTAGAAAAGCACCTATAGGGGAACAACCTTTTGTTCATAATTAAAAAAGAGGAGAGACCTGACGGTATCCCCTCTTAAAGATAGTCGGATTAATATACAACATTAATGATATCCTCAGATATACCTTCTTTACAGAGACTAAACTGCTCAGCTAGCCATTTATAAGTAGTGAGCATTGCATCAGCAGGAGCCTTATGACCCTTTCCATGATGGAGCATTCCAATAGCCTCTTCTTTTCCGTAGAGTTTATAGACCTTTCGTGCTTCATTAATATACTGCCAACTTTCGCGCTTATCAAATTCCCCTGCAACTAAGAGAAAAGAACGTGGTGCATGTAAGGCTAATAGCTGGTGATGGGCGAGCTGTAGGCTAGAATCGTAGATCTTCTTCCCTAAATACCATAAATCATCCCAGTTTGTAAAGTCGTATCCAATTCCAAAATCAGAAGCAATAATAGCCTTTATTCGCTCATCTAAAATCCCCGTATAAAAAGCCATCTTTCCACCTAGCGAATGACCTATAATAGCAATTCGCTCCTTGTTTATATCTGGTTGATTAATGAGAATATCCGTGGCTAACTGTGTATCCCATATAAGTTTACCCATACCTGTCCAATCGGGATTATCAGCTAAAACCTTTTCTGCTCCTGCCTGCCATACACCAAAACCCTTATACTTTTCTGGCTCTGCTACAGTATTAAAAGGAAAGGCTTCTACACAAACTACCACATATCCCAATTGAACTAAATGCCGCCCAAAATGGGCTTCTGGTCTCTCTGTAATAAATTTTCTCTCTGAAAAATCATAACCTGCCATAAGATCAGGATGATAGTATGGAACTACAGCTCCTGGTCTAGGAGAATATACTTTCCCTTTGGGTTCCATCAAAACTACCAATTGACGTGTTTTAGGTCCTGTAGGTTGACGAAATACAGTGATGTTACAATAAGGCAGCTCAAAGTCATCTATGACTTCCCCTTTTCCATCAGGTCTTTGGCAAGATGGCTTACCCAGGAACTCTTCCCATAGATTCTTCAACCTTTGGCGTTCTCTATACCAATCTTCTATATTCTCAGAGATAATAGGTTGGAGAGATTGAGGTTCGCCAAGGTCATCATAGTTAGGGTTCATCAATTCTTTAGATATAGTTAGCATGATAAATCACCCCTAATACTTGTAGATGAAGCTTTGTCATGGGATAAGTTAGATTTAGAGTTTATGACAGTCAAGACACAAATACAAAGAGTAAAAAAGGATATAGCAAACATACCTTCTCTAAATCCTATATAATCTGATATAAGTCCAATCAATGCAGGAGATATTACAGCACCTATAGCCCCAATTGAAGTAACCAAACTCATAAGCGTTTCTGGATTTGAAGAATCCACATCAGCAATAAGAGCTAAAAGAAACGGATATATACCTGAGTATCCTATACCAACACCTATATAGCATAAGAAAGCTAAAAAGACAGAGCGAGTGATTGCTCCCCCGATAAGAACTAACGTAGCAAAAAGGCTAGAAAAGATTATAAATTCTCTAATATGTCCCGCTAATGTTAACCTTTGTAATATTATTCTAGTTAAGACAATAACTATCCACATAGCGGTTAAAACAAAACCAGCATTTTCATTAAGGTGTACATCACGGAAGAACTTTACTAACCAAACTTTAAGAGATGAATCTGTCGCTTCGGAAAATACTATTGCACCAACTAAGGCTAAAATTCCTTTTAGATTAGGACCAAATATTTGTCTCGGAGACCCTTTCCGTTTATTATCTACAAGAGCTTTCTTTTCTCTGTCACTAGAATCTACACCTTTAGAAGATACCTTTTCTCGAAGAAAAAATACTACATTCTTGTCCGAGATTATCCACACACTTGATAAAATAGTTACACTGCCTACAAGCTGCAGTATGACTCTCCAATTTACTCCGAAGTTTAATAATATTTGTGAAATGAATGGACCTGCCAAAGTCCCTATACCATATAGTATATAAACTTTAGTAATAGATATAGACCTGTATTGTGATGAACTAAAGAAACTTACAAATGTATTTATGTATGTAAATATTATCCCATTAGCAATACCGTTTAAAGTAAAGAGGAAGACGGCCATGGTATAATTTAAGGATAGGCTAAAGAGAATGGTAGTGATACCAGAGATTAAAGCGCAAAGATGAAGTGCCTTTATATGAGAATTCTTCTTCCATATCTTCGCAGATAAAAGCATGCCAATTACCATGCCAAAAAAGTGCCCTGATGCTATAGAACCAACTAGGGAATCAGTTATTTTAAGATCTATTGCCACTAGATCTACCACAGTACCAAAAGTAACTATAGATAGTCCTGTGGCTAGCATAATACTCAATACTGATGGTAAAGCAGGATCTTCTCTATTCATTATAGCGCTCGCCCCTTTAGTTGGTACTAGCGTTCTATTTAAAAGTATATATGTCTTTCAATTAGGCGTATTCCTCAAATAATGAGCGTAGTTCTTCTTTGTTACGGTTAGGTACCAATACAAAGAGGGTATCATACTCTTGAATTTCAGTATTCCCCCTAGGAGTAACTATCTCATCATTCCTAACTATAGCTGCTATTAACGTATCCTGTGGTATGGAGATCTCGGATAATTTCTTATTTATTAATGGACATCCGTTATTTACATGCACCTCAATTAACTCTGTATTTGACTTCTCTAAAGAGATTAATTCCATAGAATATCGTGAGCGTCGCGTCTCGTTGGTTAACAAGTTTAATTTTCCAGCGACAAAGTCTAAAGTTGGGCCTTGAACTAGGGCGGATGTTAATACCACAAAGAAAACTATTTTAAATACATAACTACCGTTTTCTAGATTTGCTGCAGCAGGATATGTAGCTAAAACTATGGGAACTGCTCCTTTTATGCCCCCCCAACATATAAACAACTTTTCCCTGAGGTTGTATTTCCCAAGAAGGGTACAGATAAACACAGCTACAGGACGCGCTATAAACATGAGTATTAAACTGATGATGATACCATCCTTCCAGTATACTACTATGTCTATAGGTGCAATTAAAGAGCCTAAAAGTAAAAAGAGAGTCACATTACAGAAAGTAGAAAATCCCTCTACAAAATAAAAGATGCTTTGCTTATAGACAAATTCTGCATTCCCTATGAGAAAACCAGCAAAGAATGCGGCTAGAAAACCATTCCCACCTATTAATTCTGCAATCCCGAAACTAAATAAACTTATACCTAGAATCAATACATAATAGAATCCTCCAGTCTCCAACCTTATTCTATTAAATATAACTGGAGCTAACTTACCAACGAGGATGCCTATGAGAATACCCACGATAATTTGCCAAATCAAATTAGTTATCATAAGAGTTGGACTCGTCATATGACCTTTAATGAGTTCTATAAAGAACATAGTGAGAATTATCGCCATGGGATCATTAGAAGCGGATTCTATTTCAATGGTCGCTGCTATTCTCTTATCTATTGTTTTATTACGGAATAGAAGGAATATAGCAGCAGCATCTGTAGAAGAAATTATAGAGCCTATAAGTAGGGAAAATAATATATTCAAGCCCAGAGCATAATGTATCAAAGTCCCAGTAATTAATGCAGTGATAATTATACCAACAGTAGCCAAGGCAAAAGCTGGAGTAAAAGCTACTTTTAAGAGACTTCTCTTGGTACTAAAACCACCTTCAAATAGAATGAATATAAGCAATACTGTGGCAATCTGTTTTGCCATTAAAGGGTCTAGGCTGACGACATTCAATCCACCAGTACCAAAGAGCATTCCTAAACCCAAAAAGATAACAAGCCCTGGAATTCCTAAAAAATTAGTCATTTTAGTAGAAAATGTAGCTAAAAGAAGTAGGATACCAAATAATAATATCAATTATACTACCTCCAGGCTAATTAATTATTTAAAGAAAAAAGCGAATGAAATATTATACTCTTCACTCGCCTTTGCTTTTGCCTACGAAGTTAGCTTACAGGTTCGGATGGAAAGGTCACCCTACTAGTAAAAACTAGATTCACCAAATGGGTCCCCCGTTTCTCTTATAACGAGAATTCGGCATTAAAATTGTTCATACTTATAATTTTATAGTTAATTACTTTAAAAGTCAACTGCTTAACCTCAATAATTTCTCTGAATATCAAGTATATTCACACTAAAGCACTATCTAACTGCAAAAATCGTAATAACGCATAACTCAATCTACATTTTATATAGACTTTAGAGCATTAAAGAAAAAACTTGATCCTCTTATAAGATATATGATAGAATAAAGTAAAATTAACATCCAGGGAAAGGCGGTGTTTGGGTGTTTCCTTACCCAGAAGATATATGAACATACTTTATTTACTTCCATATCTTGAAGGTGGAGGAACTGAAAGACATGTTCTTTCCCTATGCAAAGGTCTAAAAGAAAGAGGTCACGGTATAAGAGTTCTTGCACCTCGTGGAGAACTAGCCTCAGAATTTGAAAGAGCAGGTATCCCCCTTACTTTTTACAAAAGTCTAGGGGAGTCCCCTTTTTCAGGAGCTCGGGATCTTGTTCAAAATCTCAAGTATATATATACACATGATAATCCTGATGTAATTCATGTACATGCTGGTACAGAACTACTCATAGTAAACTGGTGGGTTATGAGAAGCATTCCTGCATTGAAACGTCCTTCAGTAATCTTTACTGTGCATACCTATTTCAGTAAGACATCATCCTTTGACTATTTCCTTGCAGCCAGGTGTGGAAATCGACTAGCTAAAAGTGTAATAACTGTTTCCCATGACGATGGTGAGAGAATGGTATCCTCCGGACTTTATAAGGACAAACTTCGGGTTATACTCAATGGAGTACCTTCTCCCCCTTCTTTAAACGATAGTGAGAAAAAGAAGTTTCGAGGGGAATGGAATATCCTTGATAATGCAGTACTTCTATCTTCTGTTGGTCGCCTTGAGGAACAGAAGGGATATGATCTTTTAATACCTGCCTTCGCTTCAGCTTGTAAATCCCATAATGAGCTATACCTTATTGTCTTTGGCGAAGGTTCACAACGAGACCGCCTTGAATCACTCTCAACTAAACTCAATATAAATCATAGACTTAGACTCCCTGGCTTTATCTCTGATGCTCCAACTAAAATACAAGCTACAGATATATTCATCTCATCATCA
Organism: Firmicutes bacterium UBA5435; assembly: GCA_002426645.1. Taxonomy (GTDB): domain Bacteria; phylum Bacillota; class UBA5435; order UBA5435; family UBA5435; genus UBA5435. Next base: position 32,101 of record DIRN01000072.1, read on the forward strand.
CGCCTTGAGGGATTAAGCCTAGCTCTTGTAGAAGCAATGGCAGCAGGCCTACCAATAATTGCAACTGATGCAGGTGGTAACCGAGAGGCAGTGGGCTTAAATTACCCATATGTAATTCCAATAGAAGATGAGTTCAAACTGGCTGAATCCATAGATAAATTAGTTAGTGATTCAAATGCCATAAAAGAACTGGGAATGACCCTTAAAGAACGTTTTAATAGGGAATTTACTGAAGATGCTATGGTGGAAAAGACTTTACAGGTCTATTCTGAATAAAATTATTATACGGAAAGGAGGATAATAGCCGTTTCTTCTATAGAGTACGGCTTTATTCCCATGACCAATAATAAACCGATCACTATTCTTATCCCAGCTTACAATGAAGAGCCACGGATAAATACTGTCCTTGATGTGGTATGTAGTTATGAAAAGCAAAAGAGGGTTATAGTAATTGATGATGGTTCAAAAGATGGCACCTTTGAAAAGGCTAAGATGTATCCTGTAGAGGTACTACAACATAAAATAAACAAAGGTAAGGGAGCTGCCCTACAGACTGGTATTGATCACGTAGGAGACTCTCGATTTTGGCTTTTTCTAGATGCAGATTTGATAAATTTGAAACACGAACACATTGATGCATTACTCAAGCCTTTACATGAAGACCCTAAAGTGGGGATGACTATTGGCATGTTTAAAAGTGGTGGTAAGAAGAACGTTGACATGGCACAACGATACTTTACCATTTTAAATGGGCAAAGAGGTTTAGCTGGATTCTTCGTCAAAAGCCTCCCTTCACTTTCTTGGTCTCGCTTTGGGGTAGAAGTATTTTTAAGCCGTATCGCTGAACAACAGGGTATACCTGTTCAGGAGCCTCCCCTTGAAAATATAACACACTATACCAAAGAAGAAAAATACGGTTTTTGTAAGGGGTTTATCTATCGTTTACAGATGTATAAAGAATGCATTTATTCCCTTTTCAACTGGCGTAAATATATTTAATCTTATATACTATTCAATATACATATGTTAGAATTATATAAACCAGACTTTTTCTATGGAGGTTACAGAAGTGAAAAAAATACGAGATGGAAAAACAAAAGCGCTCTTCGAGGCTAACGACGGAAATATATTACTAAAATTTAAAGATGATGTTACAGGAACTGGTGATCTAATAGATCCAGGAGCTAATGCTGTTATTGGAAAGGTTGAAGGCAAAGGCAATGCTTCTTTAAGATTATCAAAGCATTTCTTCGAGATGTTAGAACGCGAGGGGATCCCCTCTCATTATATAGAATCTAATCTTGAAGAGAATACTATGTTAGTTAAAGAAGCAACACCTTTTGGCGATGGTTTAGAATTCATCTGTCGATTAAAAGCTGCTGGAAGCTTTGTAAGGAGATACGGGAAATATGTCGTTGAAGATCAAAAGCTTGATTATCTAGTTGAAATAACTTTAAAGGATGATGAAAGAGGCGATCCCCTTATAAACGACGACGCCCTTATACAGCTTAACTTATTAAAAGTGGATGAAGTAGAAGAAGTTAAAGAGTTAACTAAAAGGATAACCAAACTAGTAAAATCTGAATGTGAACGTTTTGGAATAGAATTAATAGATATTAAGTTCGAATTTGGGAAAGTCAATGGCAAAATAGTGGTTATTGATGAGATCTCCGGAGATAATATGCGCGTTCGTAAGAATGACAAATCTATCATGCAAAAGGAACTCTGTGCAATAATCTGCAAAGCATAAAAGGACCCAATCTACCTCTCCTTCTAGTGAGAGGTAGATTGAGCATTATTTGATTTTACTTACAATAGAATTATACAACTCTTCTGTCTTACGTGCATCTTTATAATTTATTATTATATAATCATGTTCCCTAGTAATATATATGTAAGGCGGTCTACTACGATAAACATATAATTTCACATGGCCTAGGTCTTCCAGTGCAAAGTTTCCCTTTAAGATATTTCCCAAGTCAAACCCATTGGTTTTCCTTAAGATCTTAGGAAGTGAATCCTGTAGAGAAACCTCTCTTATTTCCTCTGTTCTGAGTTTTATACCGTATATACCACCGATTTGAATATATTCAGATGTTATAGTGACCTCTGGAGCAATACTCCCATATCCTAAGGAACCGCCAACACTAAGCATTATAACAAGTATAACGCCTAAAAAGTATTTAATATCTGGTGACATCCTCCCATCAGGTGTTCTAGTATTCGGATCAAACACTTGTCCCTTAATCAGCATATATATACTATATATGGGTATTAGCCCAAAAGCCCAATAAGATGCGACAGTATAATCAAAATACATTAATCCTGCAACAATAAGACAGATTCCCCCCATTATAAAACATGAATCTCCCATAAATCGCCCTAAACCAACTATATCTACTTTTGCTTTATATTTAGGAGATGCTGTATTGTACCCTGCGATCAACCAATAAGCTTTATAGTATTTAATTAATACACCAAAGATGATAAAGAGGAGTGAAACTCCAATCATAATATACACGCTCTGCGACACCCCCTATGATGATTACACCAGCATAAAAAATAGAACTCATGAAGGGAATTACTAATCAATTTCTAACCCCATGACAATGGCAGCGTAAAATTGCCCATTTATATAAAAGGTTCGACTTATCTTCCCTTCCTTCTTAAATCCAAGTCTTTCATATAGCTTTATGGCTCTTACGTTATCCTCCCGAACACTTAGATTAACTTTCCTTATCTCTCCAGACTCTTTACACCACTGGATTAAGTATAAAATTAATCTGCTCCCTATTCCTTGTCCCCAGTATTCCTTTAACACACTTATCCCAAATTCACCTGAATGTTTTATCCTTGGACGCTGGCCACCAGCAAAGCTCAGATTCCCTACTATTCTTCCTTGAATTTGGGCGACTAGGAATAATTTATTCTTTGTATTGTAGCTTTCTTCAATGAATCGCTCTTCTTTCTCAATGGGTATATTGAATTCTCCAGGTCCAAAAGTTAAAAAATCAGATTCGTATGATATCGCATTAACATAATCTATCAATCGTTGAGCATCGCTCTTTCTTGCCTCTCTTATAATCAATTCTTTCCCGGTAGGAAGCATATATTTTTCCATTCTATAGTCATCCCCTATTCAAGGTAATCCTCTTCTTTGAGCTCTTTACCGCACTCTCTACAATAATTACTATTTACATACGTAAGCTGATCACATTCTGGACAGGTTTTAAACTGAACTGTACCACATGAAGAGCAATATTTATCATTGTCTGGTAACTTCTTTCCGCATCTTATACAATTTCTACTTCGAATACGTTTCTCAATTACTTTTCCTCTATTGAAAAGCTGTTTTTGAAAGATATAGATGAGTAAAATTGATATACCTACGGCAATAGCGATGACTATATAATACCATAGTGCAATTAATTTTATAGCCTCTAACAAATCAATAAACCTTTTAATGAGTTGATATGGGATAATATGTAATACGAATTGAACTATTTCAAAGAAAATAGGTACTGAAACAACTATCAATAAATGTGTAGATATAAGTCCTTGCAGTCTGCTTTCAATACTTCTTCTGTACCAAATATAGAAAAGTATTAACAATGGCAGCAGAAACAGGAATCTAAATAACGTTTTATATAGTGGAAAGAAGAACCTATAATCCTGTAATACCTCTATAACTTCCTCTTGTTTAGCCATGGCACTATCAATGGTATTCCATAGATGTATAACATTTTTATTTGAATTAACCTCTTCATCAATCTTAATTATTTCGTTTGATAATTCAATATACCTCTGATCATTTGTGATCTCAGATAACTGTCCTGTCTTCCTAAGATTATTTCTAATTTCATCTTGTGAAATCTTCAGCTGACTACGTTCTTCAAAGAGTTGGATAATTGATGTGTCAATTTTAACAGCGTCAATAGCATCTATTATTTCTTCACAAATAGGATAAATCTTTTTCTGCCTTTCCACTGGCTTATATGGATAACGATGATAGCTGATTACAATATCACTTAACTTATCTATCCTTATATTTTCTGTCCATTCCTTTTCAATGATAATATTTTGGCAAATATAAGGGATATACTCATCTGGGTATGTCAACAAGCCGGATTGCGCACTTAAGCCGCGATATAAAACTATTAATAAGAAAATATCCAATAAGATTAATATTAGTATTGATAATGGGCCTAAAGGCTCGTCTTCACTTAACCTGAACATTCTATTCCTAAAGTTCAATAATAGTTTTTTCATATAGACTTGTTCCTCCTAGCTCCCTTTTCACAGAGGAATATAAACTTAACGATATAGACCCCATTTATGTTTATTCACCAAGTATATATTTCGAGGTCTATATCGTTTTTCCTGCTTCATTCAAATATTATGTAAACTAATTTGTCTTTAAAATTTACCAGCATTCTCGACAATCTGTAATGCGAATACGTAATAAGGCATAGAATGGTTTGCCTTTTATAGCCATTGGTTCAGTAACAATATCGGAAGTATAACCATCTTCACCTGCAAAAATATACCCTATAGTACACCATTCACCCGATTTCAACGGCTGTTCCTTAATAAAGGTCCAAGGAGATACATATAGATATTCTGGTATACTCTCTACTACCCCATGCCTTGTAGCTACTTTATCATTGATATAGAAGGAACTGTTCCAGAACCGCTCATATGGACGTAAGGATAAACTAGTAAATACCATACGTAATTTATGTCCATCCTTTTCAGGACTAAACCTGAAACTTATTCCTGATGCTCTGCTTATGGATTTGCTTTTCCAATGATATTCCATTGAGTACTCAATTATTTTATCATCCTCACCTAGTATGTTAATGTCATACCCTATTACAGTTTCAGTTCCAAGACCATAAAGCAATTCCATTTCTTCCGCGCTTAACTTTAGAACGTTAATACTCGCCGAATCTTTATCACACCAAGCCTGCGATGTGAAGATCACCAATAATACCATTACTAATATCGTGATTATAGACTTTCTGTTCATGTCTATTCCTCCTTAATTCCATACTTGAGTTAATAAAGGGCTTTATTAAACCCAGAGGGCTGAGAGGTGGTTACCTAATTATATAAGTCCTTTTAAGAATTTCTGTCTTAAGTCTGGTTCAAACTTTTCTATAGCATAACGCAACATAGTCCTAGGCATCACCTTATAATTATCTCTAAGAAAATTAAACTCAACATGAAAATCCCTATTCCCAATCTCCCTTAGCATCCAGCCAACACCCTTATGCATTAGATCGTGGTTATGGTTTATTAGAATCTTTGCAATCTCTAGTGTATCATCAAAATGGTTCTGCTTTATAAAATAAAAGGTTGATATAATAGCAATTCTTTGTTCCCACAAATTCGAACTTCGAGCAAAGTCATATAGTATAGATTTATCTTTATTAAAGAGAAAGGCCCCTAAAATCTTATCCGCAGAGGAATCAACTAGATCCCAATTATTAACTGACCTTATATTCCTCAGGTATGTATCGACGATAGTTTCCTTCTCCCCCCCATCCTTGGCCTTCTCGAACTTATAAACGAGTATGAAAAGTGCAGCAAGGCGATATTCATGAATAGGTTCATTTAATAACCTTTCAACATCTGTTATTTCAATGTACCTATAATAGCTTCGAGCTACCTTCCTTAGATTAGGTACAGACACACCAATAAATTGATCTCCCTCTCCATAACCACCCTCAAAGGCTTGAAAATAACGCGGTAACACAGCGGCTTTTTCTTCATCTACGTACGTATTTATCTTCTCTTTAATTTGCTCTACAATATCCAAAGAACTCGCTCCTATTTAGTAATATTCGACGTTTTTCTAGGGTTACCTTTAACATTTACAATTTTTAGGTAATGTTATTAAGGGTATATATTTCTTAATAACGTAGCTTTCGTTCAGGCTAATAAACTAGGCTTAAGGTTCATTATAATACTCAGGATTAATTCTTATATTCAGATCCTAATACCATAATAACGTTCTTTCCACACTTACGAGTAATATCACAGAAGTATTTAAAATTCTGCTTGACTACGTTTAAGGTTAATCATCACTTTTCTTTGATTTATTGCTCCTTGATAAGGATAGTCCACCAAATCCACTAATAATAGCAATGTAGAAACCAAAGTCATACCACCAGCCTATATTCACAACTTCATAGATCCTAATGTCTTTCTTAAAAAGTCCTACTATAAGTGAAATTGGTGCCATCCATCCGTGCCAAATGCCCCAAAAGAATCCTGCTGGCTTTGAAGAAGTATTTGTTCCATCCCCAGGTATACATCCAGTTATTATAAGTGGAATTATTACCATCATACCAATAAAAATAAATAATCTCTTTGTCATATCATAATCTCCTCTCTTAATGCTCCTGCCGAAGCATCACATTTTCTCGCAGCATCCCTGAACCAAACTTAGTGCTTGCACGTAGTAAAGGGATAAGGCCAGGATAACCTCGCTAATTATATTCTTCAATCAGCACTATACAGCACAAATAACCAACCCTACCTTACTAAACATTTTAGGGTGAGGACGGTGCGACATCCAACGGTATCCCATATGATCAAGGAATGTTTTAAGCTGACCTGTCATTCCTAAAACATAGCAAGGAGATTCTAAAATTAACAAATCAGCGTCTTCTATTGCTTTTACAATTGGTAGAATAGTATCAGCATGTGGACAGTGAGACCCGCCTTTTGTAAAACAGCTAAAACAACCTATACAGAAAGCTGGTGCATCTTTTGGCATAAAAAATTCAGTTATTTCTGTGTTTTCATCCGAAAGTTTATCTAAGAAAAGTCTTGTGATATTATATGTACTGCCTCTATGCATCTGTCCGTGTAAGACTGTAATTCTCATATTGTTTTTCCCTTTTTTACTATACATAACCTCGTGTTTTTATATAATAAGACTACAAAAAAGAAACGCGATATCGTCGTTTCCTATACATATCATTAATTCCCAAAATCCAGTTATTACCTTCATATAATCTCATGTTTTGGGAATCCGCTATTGGACGAAGGGCGACTTTAAACAATCTTTGGCCTATCGAATGGTCAAATCCTAATTTTGGAACGATATTAAAAGCTTCTTTCTAGTTACCCGACCTCTTTATAATCAACAGGAACGCTTTCGTTATATAGCAGCCGCTCGTAATAATTTCCATCAAGCCATAATATTATTTGCTCTTTGTTTAATATAAGAGGCATACGGTGATGAATAAAACTTATATTTTTAGCAGCCTCACGAGTGATGATAGCAAATTCATCATCAGAATTAGGGTTGCTTCGTATTATCCCTGCCATATAAAGAGATTTCTCGTTATTAGCAAAAATTTTATATTTCGTAACGGGTTTATTGTTCTGTCGTTGCCATTCAAAATAAGAGCTTGCGGGTACAATGCACCTGCCCGTTTTCAAGTGAGACGCGAAGAATCTGCTCGTTGCAATACCTTCGCTTCGAGCATTAAATATAACCCCATTGCTGTTCCATTTCTTAAAACCCCATTTGCAAAGGGTGAGTTCTCTTTCAGTGGTAATGACAGGGGCTCTCATAGACGGATAAGCCTCTCTGCCACCGTACGCCTCCATATATTCTTTTGACAGGCGAATCGAAATTTCTTGTATTATTTCTCTCATCTCAATGATTTCATCCTCGGTATTTACCGTATATCTGCCGCACATATTTAACCCTCCTAACATTCCATAATGGATATTTCCGTATCTCGACTACTAGCGCTCTGCTCAAGATCGAAACTTCCGTATTCTTCTTTAATTTTAGAGATCAACTCGGATATATTGTTTTTTATTTTTGGGGGATTATCAAAATAATCCAAGAGAGAGAGTTGTTCGTTTTCCCTTCTTAACAGCTTATCAGCTCTTACGCCGATACTGCGAACGGATTTTTCCCATGTATGATTCTTTATGAATAATTCATAAGCATATTCAAAGATCACATCTGCCTCATCGATAGGATGGGTAAAGGATTTTTGTCTTGTGATAATAGTAAAATCGCTTCGCCTTATCACTATTGAAACGCAGGAGGACTTAAAACTGTGCTTTTTAAGACGCTTTGCCACGGTAGACGAAAGAACATACAAAAATGCCGCTGCATCTTTTTCACTCGTTATATCCTTTGGCGGTGTAATACTGTTACCGAGGGACTTAATATCATCCTCATCATTCGTACGTGGGTCAAATGATGAATCATTACCGTTTGCAAATTCCCACAGCATCCATCCTTTTTTACCGAGTTTCTTTACAAGTAGATGAGGATCGTAATTGGCTAAGTCACCAATGGTTAATATACCCATTGAACGCAGCACCTTCCTCGTCACACTTCCGACAAACAACATATCAAAGGCAGGCATATTCCACACAATGCTTTTAAAGTTATCAAATGGCACAATGCTTGTCGCATCAGGCTTTTTTATATCCGAAGCAAGCTTTGAAAAAATATAATTAAAGCTGATACCCACCGAAGCGGTGAGTGAAAGCTCATCCTTAATTCGCTGCCGTATTTCATTGGCAATGCGTATGCCATCTTCAAAATCGTCACATTTATCTGTTAAGTCTATCCACGCCTCATCCATACCGTAAGGATAAATTTTACTGCTATATCGAGAATATATCTCACGAGCAAGCTTTGCATATTTTAAATACTTTCGATAATCAGGTGGGAGTATAACAAGCTCAAGACATTTCCCTTTTGCAGCATACGAGGATTCGCCTGTGACAATGCCATACTTTTTTGCTATATCGTTTTTAGCAAGCACTATGCCATGTCGCATGGCAGGGTCACCGCATACGGCAACTGGGAGGTTTTTGAGATGCGGCTTATCAATGCACTCAACCGACGCAAAATAATTATCCATATCGCAATGTAAGATCACATTAGTCAAGTCGCACCCCTCCTTAATCTCGGAATCATTTATTAATTCCCATGCTTCATTGATATTTGCTTATCCCTTATACTCTATAAAAATACATTCCTTCTCACCCTTTATTTAATCAAATCTAATCCCTATTTCCTTCATAAATTATAGTAAGTTGATTGAACAGAGGCGATTATTTTAGAGTAGTTTGGAAGTATATCTTTATCTTCTGAGTCTTTAATAATAAAAGAGGCTTCAGCGGTTTTAAGCCATTGAGACAATTGATCTTCATTTCTATATATCTCATCTCTTACTTTGTCTACGAGAACAATTCTATTAGAGCTGATCAATACATTAGCATCCAGTGCATATTGTCTATCCATAGTACATCAGTCTCTTTTTAATTTTGCCATAGGTCTTTCCTTTAATTCCTCCTAACAGTTTAAACTCATATTTCGATGTTTAGAAA
>DIRN01000110.1 GCA_002426645.1 Firmicutes bacterium UBA5435
TCTCAAATATTTTATGCACCCATTCCTACATGTTGATATTGACATTTTGAAATTTCTCTGCTATACTAAAACATGTTAGAGAAACGTGCGCCCGTGGCTCAGTGGATAGAGTGACTGACTACGAATCAGTAGGTCGCAGGTTCAAGTCCTGCCGGGCGCGCCACTTTTAAAAATTATTTTGTTCTGCGCCTGTAGCTCAGGTGGATAGAGCAGAGGTTTCCTAAACCTCGTGCCGGGGGTTCGAGTCCTCCCAGGCGCACCATTTGTAGTAGGCACGAGCCCGTGGTGAGGCGAGAGATAGATAATAGCATACAGTCTCTGCCTATTGATTGAAAGAATAAATAAGCGGAGGGCACCAATGGACGATGAAAAGTTCATGTATAAGGCACTATTAGAAGCAAAGAAGGCCTATTTAAAAGGCGAGGTGCCTATTGGAGCTATAATCGTCTGTAGGGGAGCAGTAATAGCTAAAGGACATAATCAAAGAGAGAGATTTAAAGATCCTACAGCGCATGCTGAGGTAATAGCTATAAGGGAAGCTAGTCGTGTTCTTGGAGGATGGCGACTTCCCGGAACTACACTTTACGTAACCTTAGAACCCTGCCCAATGTGTGCAGGCGCGATAATTAATGCTAGAGTTGAAAGGGTTGTGTATGGTGCTATAGATCCTAAGGCGGGAGCTGCAGGTACTCTTATGAATATCCTTGAAGATGAACGACTTAACCACAGGGTGAAAGTAACGAAAGGAATCTTAGAAGAAGAATGTAGGAATATTCTTCAGCTTTTTTTTCGCGATTTGCGAAGCGAATAGAATAATAAGTGGTGGAGAGATGGCTGAGATGGTTGAAAGCGCTCGCCTCGAAAGCGAGTAGATAGGAAGCCCCTGTCTCGTGGGTTCGAATCCCACTCTCTCCGCCAGATAAGTTAGTTTTTGTAGATCTGTTTATATGCGGAGAGGTGGCTGAGATGGTCGAAGGCGCTCGCCTGGAAAGTGAGTAGGCAGGAAGCCCCTGCCTCGTGGGTTCAAATCCCACCCTCTCCGCCATTATTATATATTTTTGTAAATATAAAAAAGTTTATAAATTTTGGCCGTGCTAAACGGGGAGGTAGCGGTGCCCTGTACTCGCAATCCGCTATAGCGGGGTTGAATTCCCATCCGAGGTTTTTTCTTGTGAGGTCTGGCTTACGTAAGTGATGAAGAAGGTTGGGTCCTGCGCAACGAGGGTTTGTGAACCCCGTCAGGTCCGGGAGGAAGCAGCGGTAAGCAAATTATCTCGTGTGCCGTAGGGGCTCCTGACTGGAGTTAACTGCGTAAGTAACGCTCGGAAGAACAAATCGACGATGGGTGCACGGCCATTATATTATGTTATAAAATTTTACTTTCTAAAAAATTCCTGCATTTATTTGCAGGAAGGAGCAAGATTAATAGAGAATATAATTCATAACATCTGATTTATTTATCGGATGAAAATTAAACACTAATGAAGGGTGACGATTAATGTACCTTTCGCTCTATCGTAAATGGCGACCGGATAGTTTCGCACAGGTAGTAGGGCAAGAGCACGTCACTAGAGTGCTTCAAAATGCAATTGGGATGGGCAGGATTCATCATGCCTATCTTTTTTGTGGCCCCAGAGGTACTGGAAAGACTTCAATTGCCAGACTCTTTGCCAAGGCTCTTAATTGTGAAAAGGGACCCCTCCCAGAGCCTTGTAATTCGTGCTCTAATTGTTCAAAGATAAAGGCTGGCCATTTCTCAGACTTAATTGAGATCGATGCTGCATCCAATCGAGGGATTGATGAGATTAGAGATCTTAGGGAGAGAGTACGATTTTCTCCAATTGAAGGAAGATATAAGATCTATATAATCGATGAAGTTCACATGCTAACTGCTGAGGCATTTAACGCGCTCCTTAAGACCCTTGAGGAGCCACCTGCTCATTGCATCTTTATTATGGCTACTACTGAACCACAGAAAATTCCGCTTACGATATCCTCTAGGTGCCAATATCTAAATTTTTATCGTATTTCTTTTAATGATACATTAGATCATTTAAGGAAAGTCATAACACATGAGAATGTAAGTGTAGCAGAAGAAGGATTACGTCTCATCGCTAAAAAGGCTGAAGGTGGGTTGCGTGACGCTTTGGGCCTCCTTGAGCAAGCGATTTCATTTGGAGGTACCGATGTAAGTGCTGAAGATGTTCGCCGAATGCTGGGGACCACTGATGATAAGGTACTTTCCGATTTTGTGAAGATTGTAAGCCAAGGGAGAGCAGCTGATGGATTTATTCTAATTAAAAATATAATAGATGAAGGTAAGAATTTAGAACAGTTTTTAAAGGATTTAATTGAGCGGTTTAGGGATTTGATGATTATAGCTGAGTGTGGGCAAGAAGCTTGGAAATTAGTGGATGTTTTTGAGGATGAATGTGAAATCTTACAAGCAGAAGCTGCACAATTCGATAAAGAAGAATTCTTAAAGATATTAGAGGTTCTTTCTGAATCCGTAAATAGATTTAGATACGCTGCACATGGGAGAATTGTTTTGGAGATGACCCTAGTTAAGCTTATCTCATCTCTTGAGGTTCCCTCTGTACCCATAGAGAAAAATATATCTGTTGCTGAGGAAAAAGTATCCGAAAAGATACAGGCAGTTAAAGAAAGCTCTCCTAAACCATCTATAGAAAGAAGAACCGTTATTCAGAAAGACCCAGAGGAATTATCAAAAGACGTAGGTGATCTCGAACTTTCAAGGTTTGTAGAGCAATGGAGATCTATTCTGAATGCAGTAAAAAAGGAAAGTGTAAAAGTACATGCCTTTATGATTGATGGGGAGCCTGTGTCATTCCAAGAAAATGTACTTACTATAAGGTTTACCAGTAACTATTCTTTCCACAAGCAGAATTTAGAAAAGGAACCTAACAGGCAAATTGCGGAGAAGGTTATTGGTGATTTTTTAAATAAAACCATAAAAATAGAATGTCTTTTAGTTGGAGAAGGTAAGGATAGTTCTTCAAGTGGAGTAAGTAGTAATACGGCTTCTACTAATGTTCAGGCAGAGGATGATTTGGTAAAGGCAGCCTTGGATATTTTCGGTGGTAAGGTTGTTAAAGTAGAGTGAGAAAAACTCATTAAGTAGAATTTTTGAAAGGATGAGATAAGAGCATGGGAAAAATGGGAAACATGATGAAACAAGTCCAGAAGATGCAAACGAAGCTCTTGAAGGTACAAGAGGAACTAGGACAAAAGACAGTGGAAGCAACTGCAGGAGGCGGAGTTGTCACTGTGCTTGTCAGCGGAAATCAGGAGGTTATTAATGTAGAGATCAAACCTGAAGTGGTAGACCCAGAGGATATTGAAATGCTTCAAGATCTCATTGTTGCAGCAGTAAATGAAGGCCTTCGTAAGGCTAAAGAGATGGTGGAGACAGAACTAGGAAAAGTGACTGCAGGGTTGAATTTACCCCCTGGGCTTTTTTAAGTCAAATAACTTTTATTTTAATGGAAGGTCAGGTGACTATAAGGGTTGTTCTATCCAGAACCAGTCTCTAAATTAATGAGTGCTCTCTCTAAACTTCCGGGTATAGGACCTAAGACTGCTCAGCGTCTGTCTTATTACATTTTGAGCATGCCCAAAAATGAGGTTCAGAACCTCTCGAGTGCTATTATTGAAGCAAAGGAAAAGATGATGAATTGCTCTATTTGTGGGGATTTAACTGATAAAGATCCTTGTGAAATCTGTAGGAGTGATTTGCGTGACCCGTCATACCTTTGTATAGTGGAGGAGCCTAAAGATGTTATAGCTGTAGAGAGGACTAGAGAGTACAAAGGACACTATCATGTCCTTCATGGTGCTATATCTCCTATGGATGGGATAGGTCCTGATGATATTAGAATTAAAGAACTTCTTATGAGGCTTGGCACAGATCAGGATAGGACTATAAAAGAGGTTATTTTAGCTACAGATCCAAATGTAGAGGGAGAGGCCACAGCTATGTATATTGCGCGTTTGCTCAAACCATTAGGAGTAAAGGTTACGCGTTTGGCTCATGGCATCCCAGTTGGTGGGGATCTTGAGTATGCGGATGAAGTGACTTTATTAAAGGCCTTGGAAGGGCGCAGAGAAATGTGACTTTAACAGACTAAAAGTTTTATGAAATAAGAAGGGAAACGGATACAATAGTCCTTTTCCCTTTTTCCATAGACTTTGCTCCTGCTCTCATGACATAACATTATTTGCTTGTTTTATAAGAGTTGTATTAGAGCCATAGGGAAAAGGTAAAAGAAACTACCTTGGAACTATGGTTTTTTATATGGATATAAAAATACTAGAAAAGCAAAGACTATTACTAAACAAATTATTAAGGAGGAATGAAAATGGACCTTACGCCATGGAATCCTTTTAGAGATGTGGATAATATTAGTAGGGAATTGAGTAGTCTCTTTGATTTTCCATCAAGGTTCCTTAGTAGAATCTCTTCACCTAGAGTTGATGTGTATCAGACAGAGAATGATGTAGTAGTAAAAGCTGAAATACCTGGTGTTTCAAAAGAAGACTTAGATTTGTATATTGATGAAAATTCCATAAACTTTTCAGGTCAAACAAAAAGAGAAAGTGAATTTAAGGACGAAAATGCCTATAGGGCAGAACGATATTACGGTAGTTTGTCGAGGACGATTCCCCTCCCTGTAGAGGTACGAGCAGAGCAGGCAAAAGCTGAATATAAAGACGGAATTTTGTCTATTACGGTTCCTAAGGCTGAACCCTTAAAAACTAAGAGGAGAAAAATCGATATTCAATAATAGCAAAGCAGTTTGGTAGTTTTACCAGACTGCTTTATTTAAAAGCTTGGATATTTCGAGCTTTATGAGGGCTAATCCTAAGCTTCCCTTCAACTCAACCGCGGTTATTTTTCGATTTAAGTGCCTATAACCATCTATTACTACCAATGAAGTGGTCGTCGAATTAGTTGAGCAATTTTTCCTCCGTATTCCACGCCTGAGCCTTTATATTCTATGAAAAGGTATTGGCGGACAATTTTAGAATATATTTCAATAGGTACTAAAACCGAACAAAGTAAAAGAAAAACAGGTCTTCTGTAAAGGTCGATGAATACGGATAAGCTGAAAAAATAATAATGTAGAGCTTAAAACCACCACCTTTTATTGTAAATACAACAGTGGGTTACATCAGTACCATCCTTGAGAGGAAAAGAGTTAGTACGAAGTTTTGCTAAAAACTCGCGGATAAATTAGGTATGTCCTATATTGACGCAATATAAGGTTTGTAACATACCACCATAAAAGAATTAGGATGTGAAAGATTTAATGGATACTTAAAAGATATCATCGGTGGAGGATGCTGGAACCTTAAGCCTGGTGAGATAACTGACGATACCATGATGACCATTGCTGTTGTAGAAGGCATTCTTGATAACCCTAATGAACCTATTGAGTATATGGGTAAAAGATTTATGGAGTGGTACTATAGCAGGCTTAAAGATATAGGTAATATTATCCGTGCTGCATTAAGAGAATACAACCTTAGTAAAGATTGGACCAGAGCAGCTTATTATTCACATAAAGTAACAGGTGGTATGAGTGCAGGCAATGGATCATTGATGAGAACAAAATGATAGGGATAACTAAGGCGCAATCTGCACTTACTCATTACGATTCGAAGGCTTCAGATGCTTGTGTGTTTTATAATACGCTGGTAGTCAGGTATATGAGTGGGGAGAGTAAGTTGCCTGTCATAAGAGAGACAATTACCAAATATCCAGTATACCAGGGTGCCCTTCAATTGGGGAAAGAAGAACTAAACCTTCAGGTTTTGTTGTTGATACTCTCATATCATCTTTATGGTGCTTTATTAATATCAACACTTTTGAAGATGCAGTGTGCGAGGCTGCTAATTTAGGTGGTGACGCAGATACTATAGCTGCAATAACAGGTGGAGTTGCTGGTGTTTATTATGGCTATGACAGTATACCCGATAGATGGAGAACAAAGATTCAGATTAAAGATAAATTAATTGATATCGTCAATAGATTTTCTGGTTTAATTTAAATTACAGCTCTCTTTGAAAGGTCATAAACTTCTATATAAATAAGAACCGGATAAAAGCAATTCTATGATTCTTTAAAAAATGCTCAAAAGTCTTTAAATATATAGATTGATGTAGGTAGGGAACGCCCACATATACCATAATAAAGATATATGTGGACGTTTTTTGTATTAATTATAAATTTTTTGGCAATACTTAAAATGCGGTATGTTGAATATATTACTCATATAATTATCAATTTCTTTAAGAGGTAATGACTAGGTACTTGTTCAAGCACCTTAAGCAATAGTACAGCTAGAACAACTTAATTATGCTTAAAGGGGGAAACAAAATGGCTGTTTTTAGATTTTTTAAGAAGGTGTGGGGGAGTATTGTTTTTCAGGAGAGAGATCCCGTACCTACAAATGAGAAACCGGACCTTAGGACGACTATAAATGAAGCGAAATTAGAATGGCAGCATGCTAGGATGTATCTAGATAGTGTCACTGATCCAGATCTAGTCGATCATGCAATATACTCTATGGAAGCTGCAGAAAAAAAGTATACTTATCTAATTAAACAAGCCAAGAAAAGCGGTCTTAAAGTAGAATAAAAGTTAAAGCCCTTATGTGTTAAGAATACTTGATCTATACGATGAATATATATTAAATGGACAGGGCCTTTTAATATAAAGAGAAAGGTGGTATCTGATAATTTGAAATGGTAAACTTATATTTAGATCCCTCTGTAATCATTTCCATTATCGCATATATATTCGGTATCGTAGTTCTTTATTATTTGATATTGTCTTTAGCAATACCAATTAAGACTTTGATCAATTTTTTAATCCGCGTTCTTGCGGGAGGAATATTTTTGTTTATAGTAAATACCATAATCGAATATATGGGGATGACAGTAGCTATAAATCCCATGACAGCTTTAGTCTCGGGTTATTTAGGAGTCCCAGGAGTAGGGTTGCTCCTGGCTTTGAAATATATTGTTTTATAAGGTACGTTAATGCATTTAACGTGCTATAGCAGCAAATATCTTTAAAACTATGACCAAAATAAGGATTGATATATGAAATAAAAAACCGAAAAGTAATAAAGTGAATAAACACGAGCATGAGGGAGCTCTTATCAAAATATGAAGTATAAACTCTGAATAAAGGGATAGGAACACCTTGAAGCATTCAGCTATAGATGTTATATTAACCTGTTTTCGACAGTTAAAAAGAA
>DIRN01000053.1 GCA_002426645.1 Firmicutes bacterium UBA5435
GGAAAATAGTTTCCGAAAGTACTACTAGAATATTAGGAGGTAGCCTTGGTGGTGTTTTCGCAGGATGCTTTGGTATTGGTCGTGTTTATCTTTTTATTGGGATTTTAGCCTTTATCGCTACACTAAGCTATATGTTTAGCATAATGAGGTCTAAAAGAGCCAGGACTTTACCGCAGAATGAGAGAACTACATCAGGCATTTAAAGAGGAATTCGTATAATTTTGTAGAATAAAGAAATCAATACAGAGTTAAGAAAATTTGAGAGATGGGTTTATATATAAGATGGAGGGAGTTAGGAGAGATGTTAAGGAAGGGGTATTTAAGTATAAGGTTCAAGTTCTTTGCCTTATTTATAGTTATTTCTTTGGTTACCCTCTTTACAGGGATTATAACAGATAGTGTGTATGCAGAAGAACCGTCATTCGGGCAGGGGAATGACACAAATTTAGGCGTTATAAGAGGGGCAGTCATTGGCTCTAATGGTAAAGGCTTGGAAGGAGCTGAAATATATCTTTGGAACTCTGAAGATATGCGCCAAATGGTCACAGATTCTACAGGGACCTTTAGATTCAATGACCTTCCTTTTGGTCGATACTATATAATGATATGGAACACCTCAGCAGCCCAGGGAGAGCTGGTTTTCGCTGGTGTTAATGATATAGATTTAAGTATAGATAATAAAGATATAACTCTTAAGCCCATTGATATCACTCAAGATTTTGATGTATCATTCTTGGGCCAAGGGCCTTTTGATCTCAATGATATTATCAAGACACCCATTGGTATTATATGGACGAATCCTGTGGGTAAGGGTATTGAAAATTACTTCCTAGGTTTTACTAGTAGTAAAAGTTTTATGGGAGCAGACTTTATTTGGTCTAGGCGTGTAGATAAAGGGACACTAAATGTTTCTTTTGATGGTAAGTCAGGTCATCGCGATATCGATGGACGTTATATTGGGGATGGAAGCCTAATTAAACCGGGGGCATATTATCTCTTTGTAGTATATACTACAGACGATGGCCTTGTAGGTGGATTAAGAGTACCTGTAGTCCTTGTGGATAGAAAAGGACCTGTTATAAATCACGAACCTATAGCCAGAACAGTTGCGCTTAAGCCTTTAAATATTCAAGCGGAGATCACTGATATTCCTGGAATATCAACGGCTACACTCTTTTATAGGACTTTAGGAACTACTGAATATTTCACTGTTGAGATGAAAGTAGATTCTAATGGAGTCTATAGCGCTACTATACCAGCAGTAGCTGTTCCTGAGGAAGGCATAGAGTATTATATACGCGCGGCAGATTTAAGTGGAAACGTAACAACCTGGCCAGATATTCAAAAAGGTGAACCCAATAAGGTTATGGTGGTAAAAGGGAATGCAATTTCTGGTCAATTATGGGATATTGATAGTGGAAAGGGGCTTTTTAATGCCAGAGTAGTCGCTATAAA
This sequence comes from Firmicutes bacterium UBA5435, assembly GCA_002426645.1. GTDB lineage: Bacteria > Bacillota > UBA5435 > UBA5435 > UBA5435 > UBA5435. The sequence goes on from DIRN01000053.1 coordinate 1,456, forward strand.
TGAAGATGGCGAAAGAGTAGGGGAGACTTTTAGTGATGCAGAGGGTTCGTATCTCCTTAAAAACTTACCAGCAGGAACTCTTCGTATTAGTGCTTTTAAGGAAGGATACCGCGCTACAGATAAAAGTAGCGCTACAATAGAACTTAAGGAAGGGGATTGGCACATTGACCTTCATTTTGCCATATCCCTTGATGGGACCTTAAAGGGTAGACTCTTCTATAATGGCACTGCGTTAGCAGGAAGAATCGTAACAATATACTCTGTGGATGGCTCATTAAATACAAAGGTAGAAATAGATGGAAACGGGATCTTTAATATAAATCCTTTGCCTGCAGGTACATATGTACTTGCTTATGAGCGACCTGAAAACGGGAATGTTTATGAACTTCAAACCTGGCATTCAGGTGGTAGGTTCAGTAGTAGGATTATACTTAATGCTGATAGATGGGTATATGATCTAGGAGATATAGATATTGGTTATAGGGGAATCCTCAAACCCCTGAATGATACTAAGGTGAACCTTAGAGATCTAGATAAGGAAGGGCCTCTCTTTATAGAATGGTCGGAGCATACTGGAGCTAAAGGTTATTGGGTGGAGCTCTTTAAAGATGGGTTAACAATAGAACCGCGTTTCTTTGCTTATACTACTGGGACTAATTTCTGGCTTTTCCCTAATCAGATAACCCCTGGTGAGTATGGGTTGAGGATCGGGATACAAGGTCAAGGATGGTTTGGTGAATCTGATAGCATTCGTATTTCTTTCTTTCAACCAGAGGTAGGCAAAGTAGCCGGAAGATTAGTTGATGCGCATACAGGAGAGGGTCTACCTAATGCGAGACTCTTTATAAATGGAGTGGAAGTCCTTCGCAGTGGGGTTGATGGGAGCTTTATTACCGATGAGCTACAGGTAGGCACATATAATTTGACTGCTTTAAAAGAGGGATATGCTCCTTTGGCAGAACCTGTTACAGTGAGCGTAGTGGGCAATGAGATAGTAGGTGGAGTAGTCATGGAGTTGCCCTTAAATGGCAGCATATCTGGATATGTAACTCTCAATGGCAAGGGAGGAGAGAATATAGAACTCCTTCTTATAGATTCTAAGGGAGGCCAGAAACATGTATATACTGATGGGAATGGGCAATTTTCATTTACTGGTCTGGTTTCTGATGCCTATGTATTGAGGCTTTCTCCTAAAGATATACATGGTTCAGGTTTAGAAATATGGGAGAAGAGTATTACATTGAGTAGTACTTGCTATTCAATGAATCTTGGAGGGATAGAACTTGGATATCCAGGTATTCTTAATCTCCGAGATGGTGAAGAGGTTCTAATAGATGAATGGAATACCCCAGGAGATCCTATAAACTTTAGGTTGTCAGTTTATCCTGGTGTCTCTGCATATAATATATTTGTTAAAGATCTTCTAAGGAATCAAGCAGGGTATCTCTTTCCAGATTCTATTGATAATATAGGCGCTCCTATTAAAGGGGAGGATCTAGTAGCAGGGATATACGAGGTATCTATACACGGGAAATTAGTAGGAGGACAGATTCGTTCTAAGCCCATTAAATTGACTCTTATATCTTCATCTGCTATTGAGATTCTTTCACCTATTGATGGAGCCGTATTCAAGGAACCCCCTATTATACTAGAAGGGCAATTAAAAGATAGTAGAATTACAAAGGTAAAGGTAAATGATGAGTTGTTCTCTATAGATGATGATCTGTTTAAGGTTGCTATAGATGCACAGGAGGGTAAGAACCTCATTTACCTTACAGGGTTAGATAATGAAGGTAGGGTTTTAGCGCGAACCACAAGTGCATTTAACTATGCTCCTCTTTCAAAGGTATCTGGGCATGTTCTAGATGCCTTTGCCAGACCGATAAAAGGTGCATTAGTTGTAGTCAAGGGAATACATACGATTCAGGAGGCTACTACAGATGATAATGGGTTCTTTGAAGTAGAAGGAATCGGACTTGGTTCGGTAAAGGTTCAGGCGGCTCCGCCAACTAAGGGGAGAGATCTAATGGATCTAGCTTTTGCTACAGGAGAGACTACAGTCAAAGCACCCCATTTTAAACTTGATCTAGTTCTTAAAAAGGTATTTGACTTCGTTGTCCCATCTTATGGTCAGCGATTTGATATAAATGATTTGTTGAATGAACCAATCCCCTTTGAGTGGGAGATGTTAAGGGATATTAGGATCGCTGATATAGAGGTACGCTTAACACCAGCTGAAGACGGGGACATGGAACCCGTTTGGGTTCAGAGTAATGTGAAAGGAACTTCACTTACCTTTGATGGTAAACTCTCTAAGGCAAGCGTAACGAGTATAATTGAGGCAGGAGAGTATCTCCTTCATCTATCTTTTAAAGACTTCCAAGGAGGAGGAGGTACAATTTCAACTCCTTTAACCTTAGAGGATAAGGTACCGCCAAGGTTAGAACATACGCATATATCAAATGCAATAGTTGCGTCTCCCTTGAAGATCCTAGCTAAGGTGGAGGATGTCTCTGAAGAGCTTGAAGCGAAACTATTTTATAAAACTAAGGGTCAAAGCGCGTTTAAGACTCTCGTTATGACTGAGGAGAAAGATAATATTTATTCGGCTACTATAGTTGGCTCTGAGATGACTTTTGATGGGATTGAATATAAGATTTATGCCTCAGATGCTTCAGGTAACTTTGCTTTCCTTCCTAGAGGAGGGGAGGATGTTTATAGTGTTCAAGTCACAACTGGAATGGAGATCAATGGTAGGGTCATTGATCCTAGGACAAGACGGGGTGTGCCAGACGCGAAGGTTTTTGTTGATGGACAAGTTGTAACTACCACTGATGAAAATGGTCTTTACAAAGTGAGGAATATGACTCAAGGACATAAGGTTATAAGTGTGGAGAGGGATGGATATCTGCAGAACTTCAATTCTAGTACTCGCGTGACTTTAGCACCTAGGAGCGTTATTCAAGGAGTCGATCTTGAGCTGGTCTTTGATGGTAATATTAAAGGAAAAATCGTTGCTAATCTGGTTCCTCAGGGAGGAAAGAAGATTCAAATTACAGGACCTGGTTATCCCAAAGGCTCTATACTAACTACTAATGCTGATGGTTCCTTTGAACTTCGAAAGGTACCTGCAGGGTTATATACTTTCCAGTATAATGGGGCGGATGCGTCAGAGATTATGAACTGGCAGGTAACGATGGAGTTAGATGAAGCTAATCCTAATATTGATATAGGCGTTATAGAGGTGAAATATGAGGGAATAGTTGATCTCACTAATGGTCAGATCTTTGTAGTAGAAGATCTAATAAAGGACCCCTTGGATATAAGGTGGCAAGAATATCCTGAAGCCGAAGGGTATGTGGTGACTCTCTTGAACTTGGGTACAGATGAAACTTTACCTTTAGCACAAGAGCTCATTGTTGACAATAATTTTAAGGCTTATAGCTGGGAAAGAGGACTTGGAAGCTATCTGGTTTCTCTAGATGTTCATCTTCCTTATGGTGGGATAGTTAAGACTAGGAACACACCTTTAATAGTCCTAGCCTCAAAGGATATAATTAAACTAAATATACCTTATGAGGGTTATAAGGTATATAAGAAAGAAGTGCTCCTTGAAGGAGGGATTACTGATCCATCAGTTGTAGAGGTTCTAGTGGATAGAACGACTGTTCCCATTGATAGGGATGGTCGGTTCTCTATATCCGTTGAGCTAATAGAAGGTGAGAACACAATATTTATCCAGGCAAAGGATTCTATAGGGTCGCCTATAGGTATGCGGACAGTTACGCTCTTTCGTGAGACGCAGGCCCCTACTACGGTTATCTCCAACGCAGTCTCTATTACTGGACGCCTCTTAAAGGATGGAAGGCCTGTAGCTGGTAGGACTGTTCTTGCTGTGAGGATAGATGAATCTTCTAACGCTGATATAACGGATATCTTATGGAGCTCCACTACTAACTTAGATGGGATATATAGTTTTTCTCAATTGCCGCCAGGCTCTTTCAGCATACTTTATATAAATCTTCAGCTTCCTGATGATGAGTTTTATCTTGTACATACATCGGTGAACGCTTATAAAGATGGCACTATTCTAAGTGTAGCAGATATGGAAATAGCTAATAAAGTAACGCTTTTAAATCCTAGTTCACCAAGATACTTTCGAATAAATGAGGTTACATCAAAAGGTTTAGCATTCTCGTGGGAGATAGCTCGTGACGTAAGTAATATAAATGGACAATTTATAGGCTTGTTAGAGATGGATGGAGGACAGCAAAATGAAGTTTGGGGTCAGAGCGGTGGAGAGGACTTTAATCAAACTATTTTCTATGGGGAACTTGACGATGGTAGTCTCATTCAACTTAAGGACTATTATGTGCAGATAGGGTTCATTAGGAAAGACGGGATGCTCTATGCAGCTCTTTATAAAGTTACCTTTATAAATTAATGTGGAATACGCGGGCAAGGATCATTATAGGTCTTTGCTCATTTTTTATTCCCCTTTTGATAATTAAAAGACTCATTCAGCATGACTTCTTCATATGGAGTATTGTAAGAGGAAAAATGGCGTATAATATATACATATATTTGAAGGAGAAGTCGTATGAAAAAGCGAGTTTTATTAATTATAAGGGATGCTTCTGGAGGTATGCTTAATCATTTGAAGGACCTAGTTGAGGGACTTGATTTAGAAGCTTTTCAGGTAGAGGTGGCAGGACCTGTCCAAGTACTTTGCTCTTGTAATTTTGGATGTCCGCAACATCTGATACCTATAACTGATGGGATTCATCCTTTAAACGAGGTGCGTCTTCTCATAAGGCTCTCTTCCTTGATAAGAGGTGGGGAATATGACTTAATTCATTTTCATGGATATAAGGCAGCATTTTTAGGTTATATCGCCACTAGAATATGTGGTAAGCATAATTTAGTAGCAACTGCCCATAATCTATGGCCGTTTACTGGGAAGGCGCCTTTTCAAAGGCTTTTAGGCGCCCTTTCAGGATATTCTTTAAGGCGTTGTGATAGATTAATTGCTGTCTCGGAAGCAGTTCGTAAGGATTTAATAAATTATGCTAGGGTAGCTCAAGATCGGGTTATTACCATATATAACGGGATAAGGTTTAATCAACTTGAAGCTTATAGTGCTCCTGTAGATGAGTTGTTTTCAGGACCAGATCTCTTAATCGTAGGTACAGTGGCGCGTTTGATACCTGCTAAAGGAATCTCTGATCTTCTTAAAGCTGCTCAAATTGTCTCTATAGAGAACCCCCAGGTTAGATTCTTGATAGTAGGTGATGGTCCTTTTTTCCAAGATTTTCTAGAGGAAAGGGATGCTCTAGGTTTAACTGACAAAGTGATCTTTGCAGGTCATCGTAAAGATGTACCTTATATCCTCTCTCTTATCCACCTTTTTGTACTTCCTTCTCATTCAGAAGGTTTGCCTCTTACTGTCTTAGAGGCGATGGCATCTGGTAAAGCAGTGTTGGCGACTGAGGTTGGTGGGATCCCAGAGGTAATTACCCATGGTAAAACAGGCTTTTTAGTACCTCCGCACGAACCAAAAGAGCTTGCTAAAGGTATAATAGGACTCTTAAGTGATAATGAGCTATTGATAAAACTTGGGGAAACAGGTCGTTATAGGGTCATGAATAGTTTTTCTGTTGGACGTATGATAGAAGAGACAGAGAAGCTCTATAATTTCGTACTTAAGTAACATTTTATATACAATGGCCGATTACCATCGGCCATTGTGGTATTTGTTTTTTTTTAGTACGTTTCTAAAGGAGTGGTGTAAGGAGATCAATGGCTTTCTTTATATCTGCGATCTGTTGTGGACCACGTATCTCTCTTTCAATACTCATAGCACCAGTATAGCCTAATTCCTTTAGTTTTGGAATTAGGACTGGGAAGTTCACCTTTCCTTCACCTAAAGGCACTTCTTTTCCTAATTTACGACCATCGGTAGGGTATAAACCGTCTTTAGCATGAAATCCTACTACATATTTTCCAAAGACATCAAGGGCATCAACTGGGTTAGCTTTTCCGTAAAGAATTAGGTTGGCAGGGTCAAGGTTTACTCCTAGGTTATCTGTACCTATATCCTCTATAGCCCTTAGGAGTGTTACAGGGGTCTCCTGTCCAGTTTCAAAAGCAAAGAATTGTCCATTAGCTTTACAGTAACGAGCAATCTCCTTTAATGCTGAAATTAAGCCAGGATATTCCGGTTCATTAGGATTCTCAGGTATGAAACCTACATGCGTGGTGATTCCAGGTGCGCCTATCATTTTGGCAAAGTCTGAGCCGCGTTTTAAGGCTTCAAGTCTAACATATCTATACGCAGGTGGTACAAGGCCTAAAGTGAGTGGCCCTTCTACAAGATTCCATACCTTTGGACCAGGCCAACCTGTCCAGACAGTGGTTATCTCTATTTCCAAGGCTTCTGCAACTTCTACAACTTTAGCAGCGTTTTCAGGTGTAAAAGCATTCTGGTCCCAACAGGAAAGCTGACATGTTGGAAATCCTAGATCTTTTACTTTTTTAAGAGTGGTCATAGCGTCTCCGCTATAACCGACTATGATTCCTAGTTTTAACTTTGTCATAGGTAGCTACTCCTTTCTAAAGTACCTATGGTATCAGCTTTTTTACCGTAAGACATTACTCAAATCACTCGCCCAAATCTTATCCAGTAATTGATGGCTTTGTTTCCATAGGCTTTATCTTCCTATATGGTAGTTTAACATATAAGTATAAATCTCGCAAGGTCTTTGATACTAGTAGATTTAATAGAAACGGTGCTTAAATAAGTTGAAAGAAGGGTAAAATACTCAAAAACTTATCTT
>DIRN01000076.1 GCA_002426645.1 Firmicutes bacterium UBA5435
ACAAATTAAACGGGATTTTAGGATCAAATATAAACATAGCAGAAATTCATATTACCCCTAATTACCAGGGATACGGAATCGGAAGTAGTATAATAAATAGCCTTATTGAGCAGCCATCCAATAAAATGAAGACAGTCACAATTGGATGTTTTATTGATAACTTTCGTGCAAAAAACTTATATGAAAGATTAGGCTTTAAAGTGATAAAGATATCAGATACCCACTATGAAATGAGGTATCAACCTAAGAAGAATTTGTAGATGAACATTCTTTATATTACACAGCGTACCGTAGTAAAAGTGGACTTAGATGGAGGATATTATGATAGGAAAGTATAAAATAATAACTTTGTGTGGGAGTACGAAGTTTAAAGATGATTTCTTGAAAGTTCAAAAACAATTAACGCTAGAAGGGAATATAGTTATTTCAGTAGGATTTTTTGAACATTCTGATAGTGAGTTTGAAAATACTATTACTCCTGAAATTAAAATAATGTTTGACGATATGCATAAAAGAAAAATCGATATGTCTGATGAAATTTATGTGATTAACAAAAATGGTTATATAGGTGAAAGTACAAAAGGTGAAATAGAATATGCTCTAGAGACTGAAAAAGTGGTTAATTATTTAGAGCACTCAAATGCTTAGTCTATTTTATACTCATTATGTTGCATTCATTAATTTTTAACAATTAAAGTCGTAATATTAAAAATAATTTTTAAATATAGCAATACAGGAAATGTTTTGAATAATTCTTATGTTAAACTGAAGTTAACCTAGGGAGTAAAGTTTAGGAGATGATAGCCATGACCACAATTGAATTACTTCAAAACACTATTGACTATATTGAAGAAAATCTAAAGTCTGAAATAACCGTATCTGAAATTGCAGAGTATACAGGATTTTCTGTTTATCACTTTTGTCGTTTATTCTCTAACTATATAGGCATGGCCAGTAGCTGCTTACTTGACTAAACGTAGACTTTATCACGCAATATTTAGTATTCAGTCTGGAAGAAAGTCAATAGATGTAGCTTTAAAGTACGGTTTTAACACCTATCCAGGGTTTTATAAAGCATTCAAACGTGAATTTGGTTGCTCTCCTACAAAGTATTTAGAATTAAATACTGTCAAAAAACCAATACCAATGGAATTAATTAAGGAGGCAAAGTTTATGCTGAATCAACGACAAATAACTCAATTGCTATTAAATTGGGATATACAAAAAGAACTAGATATTAATAATACCTATACAGCAGGTGGAACAATTAAATCAAATAGTGCATGGGCAATAGGGGAAAAATATATATTTAAAACTGGAAAAAATATATCAGGACTTAAAACTCACATTGCTATCTCAAGAGAGTTAGAGAAATTTGGAATGGATTCAACTACACCTATTAAGTCGATAAATGGTGAGGATTTTATTATCGAAGATGATAGATATTATGTTTTAACAAACCGTATCAAAGGACAATTTTTAAGCCCAGAAGAAAGATACTCTCAAAATAGAGAATCTATAGGCGAAAAATACGGCGAAGCTATTGGCAACTTGCACAATATTCTTAAGAGACAAGATAAAAATATAGAAGTAAATGATAGCAACCTATTAAAAACAGTATTAGATTGGGCATTACCAAAGACAAAAACAACTATGGAACAATGGGGGTGCCCACTACCACATGAATTTTATGAAGACTACACTAATAATTTCTCTATAATTTATAATAATTTACCTAGACATATTATCCATAGGGACGCGAATCCTTCAAATATAATGTTTTATGAAGGGGAAGTTAGTGGATTTTTAGAATTTGAAATAAGTGAGCGCAATGTAAGGATATTCGATCCCTGTTATTGTGCAACTGGAATATTATCTGAAGCAAGTGAAATAGAAGGGGATTTTGATAAATGGCCTGAAATATTAAAAGGCATAATAAAAGGATATGATAGGGTTGCAAACTTAACAAGTTCAGAAAAGGAAGCTATTCCATATGTAATTTATTCCATTCAAATGATATTCATAGCATGGTTACTGGATAATGAAGCATATAAAAATCTAGCCCTGAGAAATAGGGAGATGTTAATATGGATATGGGAAAATAGGCATATAACAATCATATAATCATCATAGAAAAAATAAAGCTGTATTCGTCAAAGGTTAACCATCCCACCTATGTCTCATCATTTATAAAGTACCTCACATCAGTAATAAAATTAAAAATCAAAAATTATAGATCAAATTTTAGCGGTTCATATGTAAAAGTCTGGGCCGCTATTTTTATTTCCCACGAAAAGGAGGTTGCCTATATGGCAAATGATGAAGTTAATAATAAGGCTATAAATATTAAGATAAAAGTAGTCAGTGTTCTTTCAGGCAAAAGATATAAAGGCGGTGGATCCATCCTTTAAAAACTCTATCCGATAAACATATTTATCTTCTACTATATCGCTAATTCTTAAAGTATTCAGACATAAGTTGACATTGGTGCTATTAAAAATTATAATAATAGCATAGATGTCAAATTGAGGTGAGATAATGACAGGAGTAAATAGATTAAAAAAGCTTATTCAAGAACATGGTGGTATCATAACTACAAGTATAGTTGAAAAAAATAATATTCACCGTGAATATCTAAATAGTTTGGTTGAAGAAGGGGAATTAGAACGAGTTAGCCGTGGTATTTATATTACCCCAGATGTATGGGAAGACAGACTGTTAATCAATCAATTAAAAAGAACTAGAACAGTTTATTCCCATGAAACAGCATTATACCTCCATGATTTAACAGATAGGGATCCTTTAAAATATGTTGTTACAGTGCCACAAGGTTATAATCCTTCTAGGCTTAAAGAAGAAGGTTTTATTATTCATACCATAAAAAAAGAGTGGTTTGAACTAGGTTTATGTACTAAAAGAACAACCTTTGGAAATGAAATAAAGACTTATAATATGGAGAGAACTATTTGCGATATTTTACGAGATAGAAATAATCAAGACCCTGCTATTATAAATGATTCTATTAAAAGGTACTTTAGCAGGAAGGAAAAAGATTTAAATAAATTAATGAAATATGCTAAAGAGCTAAGAATCGAAACTGTTTTAAGAACTTACTCGGAGGTACTACTGTGAAAACGTCAACACAGTTAAAAGCATTAATTAGAAATTTATCTAGAGACAAAGGAATTAATGCTGAAATCCTTCTTAGAAATTTTATGCTTGAAAGGCTATTGGAAAGAATATCATTATCTGAATATAGAGATCAATTTATATTAAAAGGTGGTATGCTTATTGCTGCAATCGTTGGTATAGATGCTAGAGCAACCATGGACATGGATGCTACCATAAGAGGTTTTGAGTTAAATGAAGACAAGCTTAAGAATGTTTTTAATGAAATTCTATCTATACCTGTTGATGATGGTGTACTTATGAGATTATCTAAAGCTGAAAGTATTAGGGATGAGGCTGAATATCCAGGAATAAGAATATCAATTGAATCTGTTTTAGATAAAACTAGGCAAACCATGAAGGTAGACATTACCACAGGTGATAAAATAACTCCGAGAGCTATTGAATATAAATTTCAATTATTATTAGAAGATAGAACTATATCAGTTCTTGCTTATAACTTAGAGACTATATTTGCTGAAAAACTCGAAACTATTCTATCAAGAGGAACAGCAACTACAAGGATGCGTGATTATTATGATATTTATATATTAATGGAATTACATGAATCTAATCTAAATGATGATTTATTGAGAGAAGCATTTATAAAAACATCTACAAATAGAGGATCATTTGAAAATATCAAAAATTATAGCTCTGAGTATATTATGTCGATAGAGTCGTCAGAAGTCCTATTAAATTTATGGGAAAGATATAGATCTAACAATGAATATGCATCAGATATAAACTGGGAAGATGCAGTCAGTAGCATGAAAAGAACATTTAGTAAAATTAATCTGTCTTGACAATCATGCTATGTTTATAGTTAAATATAGCACTAAAGTCAAATTAATATAATCACTTGCTAATTTTCATTGATAGCGAATTCAATAGACAATCATTGAATGGGGGTATACCATGGATTTTGGTCTTTATGAGAAATTATTGGATAGTGAATTAAAAAGTCAAATATCAGAATTACATATTGAGGCAAGAAAAGTAGACAAAAGTGAATCAGCTAGAGTATTAGCCACAGCCTATTATAATATATTAAGAAAAATCTTATCTGAGAAAAAAGATGAGGAAAAGATTGAGTTTGTTAGAAAATTAAATAAGGAAATAGGTAATGAAATACTTTTTGAAGGAGATAAAAACTTCTTAGAGCTTTTGGCAGTTCATGATGATGAAAATATTTTAAAGCAATTAATGCATGATAGACCTAAAACATCAATATCTACCAGCACATTATTTACAGGAAATACAGGGCCAACGCTTGAGAGTGAATTAAGAAGAGATATCCTACGATACAAAAAGAACAAGATTACACGCCAAAGCATATTATTTTAAAAGAAATATGGGATTTTCTACAGCCTACATAGGTTCATCAAACATGTCTAACCCAGCCTTATCAAAGGGGCTAGAGTGGAATTTAAAGGTCTCAGAATACACTTCAAAAGATGTGATAGATAGTGTGATAAAAACCTTTGAAACATACTGGAATGATGATGAATTTAGGACCTTTGTACCAGGAGAAGAGGAAGATGAAAAAGAATTAAAAATAGCCTTGAGTAAAAAGGAAAAGGACGAAGATAGAGATTATGTTTTCTTTGACTTAAGGCCCTATTCCCATCAGAAGGAAATTCTAGAAGACCTTAGGGTGGAAAGAGAAGAATATGGATCTAATAAGAACCTGGTAGTAGCAGCAACTGGAACAGGTAAAACAGGACTTATGGGTTTATTGCCGTACGCTATTTCGAGTGGTAGAGTATTAATAATTACTCCTCAACTCACTATTAAAGATTCTGTCGTTGATTCCTTGGATCCAGAAAAACCAGATAATTTTTGGTTGAAAAGAAAGGTGTTTAATAAGATTGGGGATCTACCTACACTAATAGAGTACGAGGGTTCGAAGACACCTACCGAGGTATTAAGGAGCGCAAATATTGTAATTTTAAACGTTCAGAAATTACAAAAAAGGCTTGATACATCTCCGTTAAATTTTTTACCCGAAGACTTCTTCGACATGATTTTAATAGATGAAGCCCATCATTCTACCGCTCAAACTTGGGTAGATGCTGTCAATTATTTTTCTAAAGCTAAGGTTGTTAAAGTAACAGCGACTCTTTTAGAAGTGATAATGAAAAAATTGCAGGAGAACTGGTCTACAAATACAAATTAAGTCAAGCGATGGCATCCAATTACGTTAAGAGCCTAGAGAATAAAGCTTACGTACCTGGGCAGCTTTTATTAACAATTGATAATGATTTATCTAAAACCTACACAGTTGAAGAAATATATGAAAAAGGCTTAAAAGATGAAGACTGGGTGAGCCGCTCAGTGGCTTATGCCCCAGAGTGCTCTGAAAAAGTAGTGGATGAGAGCGTAAGATTATTAAATGAAAAGTTAGCTATTAGTAAGGTGCCACATAAAATTATAGCAGTAGCTTGCAGTATCGCTCATGCCGAACAAATAAAAGAAATGTATGAAGCAAGAGGATATGAAACAGCAATAGTACATAGTTATATGGAGGACAAAGATAAGGAAAATGCTTTTAACGATATTAGAAATCATAGAGTAAAAGTAGTAGTCAATGTGGCTATGCTAGGCGAAGGATACGATCACCCCTATTTATCTATAGTTGCTATTTTTAGACCCTTCCGCAGTAAGCTGCCTTATGCTCAATTCATAGGCAGAATATTAAGGGTTATTCCCGAAGAGGAGGTTAAAAGCACTTCAGACAATATAGGGCAGATAATTTCTCACAAGCATCTGTACCTAGATGATTTATGGAGATACTATAAAGAACAGATACAGGAGAGCGAAATAATTAAGTATCTAAAGGAGCAAGAAGACGAAATATTATTTGACCCCGATATAGTCGATGAAACTGAAACGACACAAAAGCAGGACAGAACCATAGGACAGGTAATAGAGGTTGGTAACGGAAAGATTATTACAGATTCTTACTTGGAAACCGAGCTAATTCGTAGGCATAGAAAAGAACAGGAAATACGAAATCAAAAGATTGAGGAGTTACAAAGATTATTAAATATCGATAGGGATAAAGCCTTATCGTTGTTAAATCAGAGCGAAAGTGATAAGTCGGATATAAAGAGACCTGATAAGTATTTTTCCAAAAGAAGAAAAAACATAGATACAAGAATTAAAGAGGAAATAGTTCCTCAATTACTTGTTAAGCATAAAATCAATAAAGGAACAGATGAATTAATAAATTCAAGTTTATTCAAACATAGGTATTCGTGGATACCGGGTTTTCTGAGAAAACAAAGCAAAGCAAATAATGCCTCTTTATTAGCGGTCTACTTTACTAACTATTTAAAAAACGAAATAGGGAAAAGTAGAAAGCATTGGGAAAATAGTGATTATGATATTGCCTTTGAGAGGCTAGAGCAGGCAGTGGATTATGTTGACAAAGTTCTATAAGAGTATGTGGGGAACTTAAATAGGCTTTGAAGAATTCATTTATATATGATTCAATTATTTTGGACAGCTAAGGGGTTTGTAAAAACAACTTTGAGGAGGTTTTTAAATGGATGCGTGTATTGCAAAAATTTATAACCTATTGTATTCGCCAATTGTGACTCCGTACAACTTGCTTGAAAATGCGAAACTTGATAATTATGAGTATGTAAATTACTACAAGGGAGTACTTGGGTTAATAGTAGAAATGAAGTGCTTTATGGATGAAGGGCAAGAAACTATTTTTTATTATCACTTCGATAAAAGCGATAAGTTGATAAAAATATGTGAAGAAAGAGGAGGAAAGGCAGCTATTGTTTTTGACAGAAATGAAGAATTAAAAGGTATGGAAAAAGCATACCTTGCTAAAACGGAAAAATTATTTAAAGCTGACGTAGTATAAGGATTACTTGAGTGTAGTAAGAGTTATATAATGGTCGAAACGCAAACTCTAGACGGCACCCGCTAGCTTCGGCTAGCGGGTTTTTTTTGTTTTCGTAAAAGAAAAAGCCCTTTGATTAATTTTTGTATTTTTTCCAATGCATGTGTGATATATTTTGTGAATTCAGACCATATGTGACAGGGGTATGCTTTTTGAAGCTCATAGAGATTTAGGTGTAACGGGTTCACAAATTAATAATAAGAGTAGGATATCACCAATTCTTTACGATAACCTCAGCCGCTTTACCACGTTTATATGGAATTGAATTAATACTGCGAGAAACAGAGACGGAGATTATTTCATATTCTTTATATAAATCTAATATGAAGTCTGTAGCAGAGTTACTTAATAAACAATTAACGCCTTTGGAGGTTAATTGGGCGTATACTCTCTTTAGCCTTTGTTGTTCTTCTCTACCAAATCCATTCATAGCGTAACTAGTAAAGTTGGCAGTCTCTGAGATTGGGTCATATGGAGGATCAAAGTAAACAAGATCCCCTTTTTTTGCTCTTTGAAGAACCTTCTCAAAATCATCATTAAGTATTATAACATTATTATTATTAAGATATTCACTTACTGCCTTTAGGACGATTTCATCAACGATCTTTGGATTTTTATAACGTCCAAATGGAACATTAAACTGACCTTGTGAATTAACTCTAAACAAACCATTATAGCAAGTCTTGTTCAGATATATTATTCTAGAGGCCCTTTTGATAGGGGAAAGTTTGGAAAACTCTTCTTTATCTCTATCTAATGCTCGGATCTTATAATAATATTCCTCTTTGTTTTTATGTCTTTCTAGGTCAGCTAATAATTCATTTAGATTATCTTTAATCACATGGTAACAGTTTATAAGCTCGTCGTTAGTATCTGAGATAAAGGCTTTTAGGGGTTGCAAGTGGAATAGGAGTGCTCCAGCTCCTACAAATGGTTCAAAATAAGTATTATAATAGGGTGGGATGAGTTTTTCTAGTTCGGGGAGTAACTGCCTTTTTCCACCAGCCCACTTTAAAAAGGGCCTAGCTATTTTGTTATACATTCTTTTATCGCCTCTGTTATATGACTTTTAAAGAGTATGTAGCTAAGTTAATTATAGGATAAGGTAGAATGAATTGCAAGTCTTGTGTGAGCCTTAGCTATATATCTATATCTTGAAAAATCAAATATACTCTTGCTTTCTAATGTAGAGAGGTTTATAATGAAAGGAGAGTGTATTGCGAGTGAGTTAAATATAGCTTTTGAAAGCGTAGGTGAGTACCATGAGATTGACTCAGAGGAGAGAGGAGTTCTTAAGGAAGATAATTGATATCTTTAAATCTACAGAACTTCCTGTTCATTATGGGACCATCGCAAAAGAGCTTGGGGTAAGTAAATGGACTGCATATGATATACTTAAACGTCTAGAGCGCGAAGGATATCTACGGAGTGAATACGTCTTAAACTCTGAATCTAAGAATGTAGGGCGTTCTATGATAGTCTTTTACCCAACTGAGAAAGCTCTTATACTAGAGGGAGAAAACCAAAGTAATTTTGTATCAGAGACAGAGGATTTAACCAAGATTCGAGAGGGCTTTATGGAGTTCTTTGACACCATGAAACATGTAGAACCCAAGAAGATTATTAAGAAACTTTCAGATGAACTTTCTAAGACAGATGTTCCTGTGCTATTTGGAGCATATACAATTGCTTTACTCATTGTTAGTCTTCAAATTAGTGGTATAGATTATATGATGGCTCAGAACTTTTTAAGAAGTGGTATGGTGGCTCCAGAAATAGCATTAAGTTTCTTTGCTGGGATGAGTCTAGGAGCGATAGGAAAAGGTAAAAGGGATTCTTTAAAGGAATCGTTGATGTCCTATGTAAGTAAATTTCAAAATCATATGCATAACTATGATGGGCATGAGAAAGAGTTCCTCTTTAATCTCTTGAGTGATGCATTACACAGATAAAAGTATTTTTTTGGCTGGTTTTTTGGTCTTTTGGGTCTTAATGTGAATTTGGGTAAGAGATCATGTTGAGCTTTAAAGAGATTGGAGGTGTAAGGTGGAAATTATAATTTAGAGGCTCGTAATATAATTATTTAACCTTTAGGAGGAGAAACTAATGAGTACAAAGAAGAAAAGTAAACGCTTTGAAGCTGCTGAACGATTTGTAGCTAAGACGCTTTTAAATCAGTTTGTGCGATACTTAACAAAAGATCCAATGAAGAATGTACCCCAGGTGCTATCCTTTACTGAGAAAATAGCTCCTATGGAACTACACAAGGAGATGATTCGAAGCATTAAGGAAAGGTTCATGAATGATCCTGAACTTCAGGAGTGGGCTGAGAATCTATATATTAATCCTAATGTCTTGAAACACTCAGTTGTAAATTGGGTTGTAAACGCCGTTATATTTGGTATACCTGGCAGAGCACAGTTAAGTGAGGAGCTTGGTATCCATATCCCCACTTTCATGCTTGTAGATCCTACCTCTGCTTGTAATCTGCGATGCACAGGTTGTTGGGCAGGGGAATATTCAAAGAAGGATACAATATCCTTTGAAAGAATGGATCGCCTTTGTGAAGAATCAAAAGAACTCGGTATGTATTGGATGGTAATATCTGGAGGAGAGCCATTCTGTTATCCACATCTTATAGAACTCGCTGGTAAACACAGAGATATGATTTTCATGATCTACACCAATGGTACTCTCATTGATGATGACATGGCAGATAAGATAGCTGAACTAGGGAATATAACTCCTGCCATAAGCCTAGAAGGTTGGAAAGAACAAACAGATGCTCGCCGAGGTGTTGGTGTCTACGATAAAGTAATGGCAGCTATGGATCGTCTAAAGGAGAGAGGCGTTATCTTTGGTGCTTCAGTTACAGCAACACGGCAGAATATTGACGACTTATTCAGTGATGCCTTTATAGATCACCTTATCAAAAAAGGAGTTTCGTATCAATGGTGTTTCCACTACATACCTGTAGGGCGAGATGTGAACCTTGATATGGTCATAACTCCTGAACAAAGATTATATCTTGCAAAGCGTGTACCTAAAATTCGCGGTACCAAACCCATTCTCATAGCGGATTTTTGGAATGACGGAGAATTTACTAGCGGATGCATAGCTGGTGGCCGTAACTACTTCCATATAAATGCTAAAGGAGAGGTTGAGCCCTGTGCGTTTGTTCACTTCGCTGTGGATAATATAATGGATAAGTCTCTCATAGAGGTCTTGAAGAATCCTTTATTCAAGGCTTACCAGAAACGTATACCCTTTAGTGATAATCACCTAGCACCATGTCCTATGATTGATAATCCGCAGTTCTTAAGGGATATTGTGAAAGAGTCAGGGGCCTATCCCACACATGCAGGTGCTGAAACTGTATTAGAAGGAGATTTAGCTAAGTTTTTAGAGAAGACATCATCAGAGTGGGATAAGTTGAGTCGTCCTCTCTTCGAAGAACGAGAAGCAGAACGTAATAAAGGAAAAAAAGAAAGGTCTATTAGTTAATGGTACCTTAAACCCCAGGGTATACTCACAACTCTGGGGTTCTTTTTCCAAAACTCTCTTCGCGTCTTTGTCTTTCTAGAGACTTTTGAAAATACTAACATCACTTTCCTCCATTTTTGACTGTATTATTTAATGATTACTTTTGTACCTAGGGGAACTAAGGGAAAGAGCTCCTTAACATCCTGATTATACATTCTTATGCATCCCCCGCTGGCGTGACTACCTATGGATAGAGGTTCATTTGTACCGTGTATGCCATATTTAAGACCCTGGGGTGCTCGTTCATCGCCCAGAGGCCCTCTTTTATCGGCTTCAAATGGAACTTCAATCCCTATCCATCTGGCTCCAAGCTGTTCTGAACTTTTTCCGTCCTCTAAATTTGATTTTATAATGATTCTAAAGGTACCTTCAGGTGTATGATTTAGTTTTGCCCCTGTTGCCACTGGATATCTTTTAACCAGCTCACCGTCGTTATAGAGGTACAAAAAGTTTTCAGATTTTTTGATTATTATATGGAGTTCTTCGTTTAGCGGTATTGGATAAGAAAATAGGAGAATAGGTTCAATAGCTACTATGTATATCTCTTCTTTTCCTGTGAGCATTATACCAATCTCCATATCTTCCCCTTTATTATAAAGAATCTTAGTAGGTAAAAGTGTAGACTCTGGCAAGCGGATCTTTTTTAACCTTTCCACATCTTTATAAGTTATTAGTATATCTCTGCCTTTTAGTTCCACTTTTTTTGTATCATCATCTAAGATGAGGGTCCCTTGGGATTGCCTATCTACTTTATCTGGTATATGCAATGTTAATAGCATAATTATGAATAATAATACAATACAGAGCGCGCGGGTCGCGGGTGAAGTTTTGAGTCGCTTGATAAATCGCCATAGTGAATTTTCCACTAAATATCACACACTTCCTGCCGATATATGGTGAAGTTAAACTTTTATTTACATAGTATATCCAAATTTAATAGTAAAGAATAAGAGAAAGATGAAGAAAACAATAGAAGAATGTTGTTTTTTTAATACTCTTGTTGTATAATGTTAATTGTGAATAATTATAAAAATTTAGTATCACTTCACCGTTTTATGATAAGGATACCTCTACTTTTAAAAGTGGTGGAGAAATTGTCACCTTGCACCTAACTTTTTAAAATGGTACAATATAGTTAAAAGGTAACTGCTGTGTAAAAGCATGTAAAAGTACTCTTTTATTTGGGCTGCTGTCAACTAGCCTATATACGAGAAGGGAGATACATTGTATCGTCAGCACTTCGTGTAGTAAAGTCACAAGCTCCCACTTCTATAAGTAGTGAGGAGTTGACTTCTTTAAGGATGTTTATATTTGAAACTAAGTGTAGAATTGAAGAAATATAAGAAAGGGGGAGGCATCGGTTCTACCTGTGCATAAAGACAGGATTTTGCCGTTGCTATCATATTATGAAAGTAGGATTAGCTACTATAGCATTTAGGGGATATGATTTAACTGTAGCTTTAGATGCAGCTGCAGAATGCAAATGTGATGGGGTAGAGCTCTGGGGGAAATCCCCTCATCTTCCTCAACCATATGATGAGAAGAAAGTAAAGGGAATCCGTGAGGAGATAGAGAAGAGAGGTCTTGTTGTTTCTATATTTGGTTCGTATGTTAATCCGATAAATGAAAATTTCCGTGAAAATGCTCAGGATGCTATAAAAGTAGCTCAGGATATAGGCACTTCTCTTATTAGAGTATGGGCTGGGAATCAAGATGGAATAGACGCTCCAGCGGATATGTGGCGAACGTGCATTGAAGGTTATAAGTGGTTTTGCAAGCTGGCGGCTGATGCAGGTATTATACTGGCAGTTGAGACTCATAATAATAGCCTGGCTGATATGCCCGATGGTATGATGAGGCTAATTGAGGAGACAGGTGCTGAAAATCTTATGGCAAATTATCAGCTTTCTCATATAGAGAGACCTGAAGATATGGCCCGGGGTATAGAGGTCTTAGGACCTTACATTGTAAATGTTCATGCTCAGAACTTCAAGGTGGGAGCAAAGGGTAAACCCCAACGTACAAACCTTGAAGATGGCGATGTAGATTATAGAGAGGTAATATCTCTCCTTAGAAAGTTTGAATTTGATGGTTTTGTTGAGGTTGAATTTATCAAAGATGAAAGTGGGGAACGAGATAGTCTCCTCAAATCCTTAAGAAAAGATATTGATTTTTTAAAGAAACTAATACGAGATTAATTTTTGCAGAATATTTCAGGGAGGGTATATAGTTGAATACGGATTCCGGGAGATTTCCGTTTACAAAAACAAAAGCTTTTGGATATATATGTATATGTATTACTGTTTTATTCTTCAGTACCTATGAAGTAGTTAATAAATCTATATTTAACAGGATTGATCCTCTTTTTGTAAACTTTTTGAGGTTTTTTATAGGAGGCCTATTTATTCTACCTTTTGCTTTAAAAGAGCAGCGGGAGAAGGACATAAGGTTGACAAAGAATGATATATTGAGTTTGATCATAATAGGAGGTTTAAATGTAGCATTAAGTATGAGCCTTCTTCAATTGGCCATATTCTACGGGAACGCGTCCCTTAGCGCTCTGCTCTTCAGTTGCAATCCGCTTTTTGTATCGCTTTTTGCATTACCACTTCTCGGGGAGAGCTTTGATAAGAACAAGATAGCCGGTCTTTGTTTGAGCCTTATCGGGATTTTAGTAGTCTTTTGGCCCGGCATACAGGGGATTTTAGATACATCTTCTAATGGGGCAGGTATTCCTTTAAAAGGATTTATATTTCCAACTTTGGCTGCTATAGTTTATGGGCTCTATACAGCTCTTGGCAAGAAATATGCAGCTTCTATGGGAAGCATAATTATGAACGCATATTCGTTTATATTTGGAAGTATTATTCTTTTTCCATTTGTAGTCATCTTTAAGGGAACTTCAGCTTTTGCCATGGATATGTCTGTAATACCGCAATTAATATATATATCTATCTTTGTATCAGGGTTAGCATATATCCTGTACTTTATAGGGCTTTCTTTAGTTGGAGCGGGTTTAGGTTCAATGGTCTTCTTTATAAAGCCTGTTGTGGCCAGTGTTTTAGCTGCTGTGATCTTAGGCGAACATATATCCGCCACCCACATAATCGGTGGTTCCCTTATACTTGGAGGTTTAGCCATTAGCAACTTTATAGGAAGGAATACGCGCACATGGGAAGATTCAAAATCCAGGCACCAGCAAAAATCAATTTAAGTCTAGATATACTATCAAAGCGTGATGATGGGTATCATAATATTGAATCAATAATGCACCCTATTAATCTTTGTGATATAATAACAATCGAGGAGATAGAAGAAGATCTCATAATATCCTGTAACAATGAATCTATACCTATAGGGCACGAAAATACAGTATATAAGGCTGCAGAAATTATTTTAAGGGAGACTGGCCTAAAAAGAGGACTTCACATAAATATAGAGAATAATATTCCCATAGGTGCAGGATTAGGAGGCGGGAGCGCTGACGCTGCAGCGACTATACTAGGGATAAATGAATTGTTCTCATTAGGACTTACTATAGAGGAGATGAGTAAACTTGGGAGCTGGGTAGGCTCTGACGTGCCTTTCTGTGTAATGAGGCGCACTGCTCTGGTAAGGGGCAAAGGAGAAGAAGTCATACCTATAGAAGCGTCTATAGATCCTTGGTTTGTCCTTATAATACCCGATTTCTCTATATATACTAAGGATGCGTATAAGGCCTTTGATGAAATTAAGATAATGGACAAGCGTTTACCTAAGGTGGATGAGATGTTAAAAGTCATCTCTTGTGGTGATTGCAAGGGGTTATGTAAGGAGTTATACAACGTCATGGAAATACCGGTATTTCAAAGATTTCCAGTCCTTAAAGAGATAAAAGAAAGGCTTATTGCGAAAGGAGCACTAGGCGCGTTAATGTCTGGTAGCGGTTCGACTATATTTGGTATAGCTGAGAGCGAAAAAGCAGCTAAGGACATAGCAGACAAAGCCAAGGCTTCTTTTGTTTCCCTCCCGATTAAAGATGTAATCACAGTTAGTACCTTTAATTATAAAGCTCTTTAAAATCAGCGCGATAAGGTGTGGGGAAGAGAAAGGGGGATTGCCGCATAAGAGCTATTAGTAAATGCGGCGCGGTTTAATGGAATCTAAATCTTCTTTTTCTATAAAGATAGATAATTATAAGCCGTTGCGAGATATAGTATTTGAATCCATACGCGAAGCTATAATAACGGGGGAGCTTGAACCCGGAGAGCGGCTTATGGAGATACAGATGGCTGAGGAGCTGGGTGTAAGTCGTACTCCAGTGAGAGAAGCCATACGGAGATTAGAGCTAGAAGGATTTGTGGTAATGATCCCAAGGAAAGGAGCATATGTTGCTAGTTTGTCATTAAAGGATCTCGCTGATGTCTTTGAGATTCATGCGGCCTTAGAAGGTCTTGCTGCGAGCCTTGCTGCTCAAAGAATA
The DNA here is from genome assembly GCA_002426645.1 of Firmicutes bacterium UBA5435. Taxonomy (GTDB): domain Bacteria; phylum Bacillota; class UBA5435; order UBA5435; family UBA5435; genus UBA5435. The sequence continues at coordinate 15,096 of DIRN01000076.1, forward strand.
ACCGATAAAGAACTTGATGAACTTGAACGGGTATTGATGCAAATGACTGAATGTGTGGGATCAGATGATTTAGAGACTATGATAGATCTAGATACTAAGTTTCATGAGACTTTATTTATAGCAAGTAGGAATCGTAGGTTATCCCAGATGATGAATCATCTAATGGATCAGATACATAACTTTCGTTGCAGATCTCTTTCTTCTGCTGGGAGAGCCAAAACAGCTCTATTAGAACATCGGAAGATTGTGGAAGCTATAGGAGAACATTCCGCTAAAGATGCATATAATATGGCTATAAGACATATAGAATCTGCAGAGAATAGTATTATGGATGTTCTAAATAAAGATGATACAACCAACCACTGTTAATAGAAAGGGAGGGAACGAAACAAATCGTTTCGTGAATTCGTGGAGAGGAAGAAATCTTCAGTAGATGCACTAATCTTAGCGGGTGCCTCAAATAGCGGGCAATTGAGCGAATGCAGTCCCGTTCTTAATAAAGCTTTGATTGATGTAGGTTCTAAGACGCTCCTTGAATATGTGGTGGATGCGTTAAAAGCTTCTTTAGGAATAGGACGGATTGTAGTTGTGGGACCGAATAAACTTATCCGAGAAAGGATAGGTGGCGACGCTATAGACATTATAGTTGAATCAGGAGATTCATTTATAGACAATATAATTATAGGTTTAGATGCTTTTGAAGGGGCACAACAAATTTTAATGGTTACATCGGATATTCCGCTTCTGACTCCAGCAGCTGTGGATGATTTCTTAGAGCGATGCTCTCAAAGGGAAGCACAGGTATATTATTCTGTTATCTCAAAAGAAACAGTCGAAAAGAGATATCCGGGAACAAAGAGGACATATGTTAGGTTAGCAGATGGAGAATTCACAGGCGGAAATGTGGCTCTTGTCTCTTTAGATGTAATCAGGAGTTTGAAAAGCGTATTAAAGAAGGTAACCCAGATGAGGAAGAAACCGTGGCAATTAGGGACTCTGCTTGGTGCTAGATGCATGATGAAATTTCTTTTGGGAACTCTCAGTATAGATGATATAGAACGTAGGGTTGAGAAGGCTTTTAACTTTAAAGGCGCGGCCATAATAACTCCCTATCCTGAAATAGGGGTTGATGTGGATAAACCGGAAGATATAACTTTCGTAAAAGAGCTATTGGGGGGATAAACTAAAATACTATCAATTGCATAAAAGAGAGTAAAACTGCGGAATATAATTATAGAAGGCGGTGACAGGATGAATATCACAGAAGTAAGAGTAAAGAAAATGGAGAACGAAGGTAGAATGAAGGCTGTAGCTTCGATAACCTTTGATAATGCGTTTGTAGTAAGAGGCATAAGAATCATTGAAGGCGATAAGGGATTATTTATCGCAATGCCTAGTAGAAAAACGCGTGAAGGAACCTTTAAGGATATAGCGCATCCAATTACTTCAGAGGCTAGAGAAGAGATCGAGCGAATCATATTAGACGCTTATAACTCGGAGCCAGCTGAAGTTGGAGAAAAAGAAACAGAAGAATCTGTTTAGAGATATAATAATTGGGAAAGAGAAAAACTTCATTAATACGGTTGACATAGATAGAGACCTTTGGTATACTAAAAACGTGTTAAGGTATAAACTTTAATGGTACTGGGGCGTGGCCAAGTGGTAAGGCACAGGACTTTGGATCCTGTATCGCAGGTTCGAATCCTGCCGCCCCAGCCAGGGAGATACTCTAAGCGAGAAGAGTACTCCTTTTTCTTTTGGTTTATCCACTTATTTCCTCAACTGGGCCTTTCCATAAGGAGTGGGACGTGCTATGACTACAGAAAGAGAATTGATCTCTGTCATCCTCGGCGCTGGACAGGGGAAACGCATGAGATCACAATTGCCAAAGGTAATACATCCAGTTTGTAACCGACCTATGATCTCCTGGGTCATGGATGCTGCGGAAAAAGCAGGGATAAAAAGATTTATCGTGGTAGTGGGTTTTAAAGCTGAGATGGTCCGCCAAGTTGTAAAAGACCGTGCTGAATGCGTATCACAGAAAGAGCAACTTGGCACAGGACATGCTGTAATGCAAGTTGAACCCCTTATAAAAGGGGAGAGTGGCGATGTAATAATTCTTTATGGAGATACACCGCTTCTTACCCCACAAACCCTCACAAGATTTATCCATTTCCATCAAAATGAAGATGCCTGTATCACAGTTCTTACTACTTTCCTTTCAAATCCAGCAGGATATGGTCGTATAATCAGAGACGAAAACGGAAATCTCCTAAAGATTGTAGAAGATAGGGACGCAAGCGTAGACGAAAAGCTAGTCAATGAGATAAATACAGGTATACTTTGTGTCAAGGTAAAAGATCTTTTTTCTGCACTGAATAGGGTGGACTGCGGAAATGCCCAAGGGGAGTATTATCTTACAGATATAATAGGTATTTTAAAAGAAGAAGGTAAGATGGTTAGGACTTTTACGCTAGAAGATCCTCGTGAGGCTTTGGGTGTAAATACTCCAGAAGAATTAATACGAGCTCAAGATATCATGTCAGAACGTTTGAACCTTCTTTAGGTAGTAGCGTTTTAATCTAGAATCATAAAATAATATGTGAGTCAATTAGTGGGGGGATTAACACAATGGAGGCCTGTTCTAAAAAGTTGCAGGTTTTCACGGGTAATGCCAATCCTAAATTGGCACAGGAGATAGCGGAGTGTTTAGGGGTTAAGATTGGCAATTCAATGGTGACGAGGTTCAGTGATGGAGAAATTCAGGTGCGTACCTTCGATACAGTTAGGGGGGCAGAGGTTTTTATCATTCAGCCCACTTGCTATCCAGTAAATGAGAATATAATGGAGCTCTTAATTATGATCGATGCCATGAAGAGAGCATCTGCCAAACATGTTGCTGCTGTAATTCCTTACTATGGTTATGCCAGACAAGATCGGAAGACACAACCGCGTGATCCTATCACAGCTAAGTTACTAGCAAATCTAATTACCGCTGCTGGAGCAGATCGAGTTTTAACTATAGACCTGCACGCTGGTCAAATTCAAGGATTCTTTGATATTCCCGTGGACAACCTATTTGGTATTCCAATATTAGTAGATTATTTTTTAAAAGATAAGGGTTTTTCCGGTGGAGATGTAGTTGTAGTTTCTCCGGATGTTGGTGGTGTTACTCGGGCTCGTATGTTTGCCGACCGTTTGGGCACTAATTTTGCTATTATAGATAAACGCAGACCTGAGCCAAATGTAGCAGAAGTTATGAATGTGATAGGGGATGTAGAAGGAAAGATAGCCATAATAGTGGATGATATGATAGATACAGCTGGCACCATATCACAGGGGGCAAAGGCATTGCTAAAGGAAGGAGCAAAGGAGATCTTTGCCTGCTGTACACATGCAGTTCTCTCCGGGCCAGCTATTGAACGATTGGAAGCTTCTCCGTTAAAAGAAGTAGTTGTCACAAATACTATACCTATTCCACCTGAGAAGAAGATAAGTAAACTCAAAGCTCTATCTGTTGCGCCTTTGTTAGGTGAGGCAATCAGTAGAATATATGAGGAGCTTTCTGTAAGCACATTATTTACTTGATATATATCTGGACTCAGGAGATTGATTATGGTATTATAGATCTGCTCCGGAGAGACCACGCATTTCATTTTAGGAATGAAGTGCGATAAAAGTGGCTTGTAGAATAGTTGTGAATATCGTATAATATAAATACTATGAAGATGCATCTGTCAAGGTGTTCAGTGTACATGCTAAAGTTTACATGGTCTGGATACCTAAATATCGAAGGAAATCGTGCCAGACCATGTGGAACTATTTATGTCTAAGAAAGCTCTTTTACAGTTGTAAAAAGCACATGAGCATGTAGCGAATCAAAGGCGCGTAGGACCATAGCTGACTAATGGTGAAGAAGATAATAGAGTATGCATTGAGATGTGAATGCTGCAAGCGATATTTTAAAACGTTCGGGCTTTGACAGAGCCTTCGGGAGTAGCACTATGGTGGTTATATCGCGGACACTGAGAAGCCACGGACTTTAATCTGGGCAGTCGTTACATGGATGGAGGTAATAAAAGAAATGCCTAACGCAGTTATTTTAAAAACAGAGGTACGTGATGAAAAAGGAAAAGGGTTTGCAAAGGGGCTAAGAAAATCTGGTTTTATACCAGCTGTAGTCTATGGAAAAGCTAAAGAACCTACAAAATTAAAGGTAAACAACAGGGAGCTTGAGGTTGCACTAGCTGCTAGCGGAGGACAACTCATCAACTTAAATGTCCTCTTAGATGGAAAGGAAGAATCTCGACCAGTACTTGTAAAAGAGGTTCAAAGAGATCCCATTACACGCCAGTTGCGACATGTAGATTTCCATGAGATTTCCCTAACTGAAAAGGTAAAGGTAGCAGTTCCTGTCTTTATCGTTGGTGAAGAGGATATGGAGAAAGATGGCGGTGTTCTCCAAGTTGTATTATCTGAAATTGAGGTAGAATGCTTACCTACTCAAATCCCAGAGCAGATTACAGTGAATGTTTCTGGATTTGCGATTGGTGATTCTTTACGCGCAGCTGAACTTGAAGCCCCAGAAGAAGTTGAAATAGTAACTCCAGAGGATGAGATAGTCGTCTCTGTCCTCGTTCCTGCAGAAGAAGTAGAGGAAGAGGAAGTAGATGACGTAGAAGGAGTAGAAGAGGAGGAAGCTGAGGTAGAAGCTGACACTGTTGATGAGGAAACTGTGGAGGAGTAATCCGTCCTCCCTCCTCTTTTTATATTAGGTGGTGGTGCGCTATGATTCGCATAATAATTGGTCTTGGCAACCCAGGTAGTAAATATGCACTCACTAGGCATAACGTTGGTTTTACTGTCGTGGATCGCCTCGCTAAAAAACTTAGTGTTAAAGTAAATGAACCCCTTTGTCATTCATTGATAAGTCTAGCTACATATCAGGGTGAATATTTGATCTTAGCAAAACCCCAAACCTATATGAATGATAGTGGGAGAGCAATAAAGGCTCTTTTGGAATGGTATGAGATTCTTCCAGAAGAAATACTTGTAGTCTACGATGATGTGGAACTTGATTTTGGCAAGTTGCGTATACGTAAGCGTGGGAACCATGGAGGTCACAATGGTGTTAAATCTATCATTTCTCAAATTGCCACAGTGGAATTTCCCCGTTTGCGTGTAGGCATAGGAGGGGCTCCCGAAGGAGACGATTTAGTTGAATATGTTCTCAGTGAATTTGAACCACACGAAGAGGAAATAATGGCTGAAGTAGAGGAACGAGCTGCTGAAGCCATCATATGTCTTCTCACTGAGGGAATTGATACTGCCATGAACAAGTTTAATTAAAAACCTTAACCCTTATGGAGGAGGAGAAAATATGATAAAGGTTGCTATAATTGGGGCTGGGTTTATGGGACAAATGCATGCTAATGTTTACAATCTTTTACCAAATGCTAAGTTAGTAGCAGTAGTTGATAGCGATGTAAATCGTGCTAAAGTCCTAGTTAAGAATGAAGATGTTAAAGTATATCAAAGTATGGAAGATCTACTTGCAAATACAGAGGTTGATCTCATCGATATTTGCACCCCTACCTATTTACACCATGATTACGTCATTAAGGCTGCTAAAGCAGGTAAACACATTATGTGTGAAAAACCTATGGCTCTTAATGTGGAAGAAGCCGACAGTATGATAGCGGCTGCAAAAGAGGCCAAGGTTAAATTTATGGTTGGGCATTGTATTAGATTTTGGCCAGAATATCAGGTTCTTAAAGCTTATGCAGATGAGAAAAAGTTTGGTGAGGTTAAGAATGTTTGGTTATCTAGGTTGAGTCAGACACCTACTTGGTCATGGAACAATTGGCTACTTGACGAGAAGAAGAGCGCAGGAGCTCTCCTTGACCTACATATACACGATACAGATTACATACTATATCTTCTCGGAAAACCTTCATTTGTTTTCTCGCGCGGAGTGAAGAGTGATATAGGATGGAGTCATGTTTTTACTCAGTATGGTTACAATGATATGGCTGTTATGACAGAGGGAGGTTGGGATTTGCCAGCCACTTTCCCCTTTAATATGTCGTATAGGGTGGTCTTTGAAGAAGGAACTCTAGATTTTGATTCGAACCGAACTCCTACACTCCTTGCGTATAAGGATGGGGAAGAGCCATATGCGCCAGAACTTCCCAAACCAGATGTCGGTAACGTTGATTTAGGAGGTAACGTATCTGATCTAGGAGGTTACTATAACGAATTATCATACTACATTGATTGCCTTGAAAAGGATAAATATCCTGAGATAGTAACTCCTGAGACTGCACGTGATAGTGTTGCCTTGATCTTTGCTGAGATGCGTTCGTTAGAGAGTGGAAAGGTTGTATTTATATAAAAGGAGGCGAGGGTATTGAAGAAAGCCATTAATTACTGGTCTTTTCCTGGTGGTCTTGAAGGTAAGAAGAGTGTCTTAGAGTGCTTACAAGAGGCTAAAGCAGCTGGATTTGACGGAGTGGAGCTCGCTCTTTTCATGGAGGGCGAGGTGAGTATGACCTCAACAAAAGAGGATATGGAGAGGATACTCACATGGGCTGACCAGGTGGGCGTGAAGATCTGTAGCGTTGCCACTGGACTTTACTGGGACTATAATTTTTCATCCTCAGATAAGGGTAAGGTCAGTATGGCAAAGGATATCACAGTAAAACTTTTGGAACTCGCTTCTTATCTAAAAGTAGATACAGTCTTGGTGGTTCCAGGTGCAGTTGATGTTTTCTTTAATCCTGCCTCTGAAGTAGTTCCCTACGATGTTGTTTATAATCGGTGCCTTGCCGCTATGAAGGAACTTGCACCTGTAGCTGAAAAATATAAGGTTAGTATTGGTATAGAAAATGTTTGGAATAAATTTCTTTTGAGTCCTATAGAGACACGGAATTTTGTAGATGAAGTAGGCAGTGACTATGTAGGTGTATACTTTGATGTAGGTAATGTGCTTCGCACTGGATATCCAGAACATTGGATACGCATCCTTGGTAATCGTATAAAGAAAGTACACTTTAAAGATTTTCGTCTTGCTTGTGGAAATGATAGCGGGTTTGTAGATCTCCTAGAAGGGGATGTTAATTGGCTAGAAGTAATGAAAGCCTTAAGGGATATAGGGTATGATGATTATGTGGTGGCTGAGATGATCCCTCACTATACTCATTGCCCTGAAGCACGTATTGTAATAACCTCTCATGCAATGGATAGTATCCTTTTATTATAATAAGCTAGCGAATACTTCTTCTGCTAAAGGATATACTAAGGATCGCTTTTAAAGATAAAGTTTTAATGTGGAGTGCCCCAGAATTCATCTGGGGCACACTACTCTAATCTTTTGGAGGCTATAGGATGGGCTTCATTTTAGCGGGGGTAGTAGCAGCGGCAGTATCACTTTTTTTAAATAGGATAGCCCTTTATCTTGTTGGAGAGAGGGCAGTAGTATGTGTTATACCAGTTATAGAGGAGGTAGTAAAGGCCTCCATGTCCCTCTTATTTAGTACATCTTTTCTTACCACATATTTTGTCTTTGGTACCATTGAAGGTTTATATGACTTCTTTGATAACCAGGAGAGGGGGTTTAAGATCGTTTTTGTGAGCATCTTAGGCCATACCATCTTTGGATATGTTTTTTTAAACATATCTAGGGGCACACGTAGTATGCTAATGGGTATAGGAGCAGCTACCTTTCTTCATATGATATGGAATGCTCTAGTCCTAAAGGCAGTTTCAGAGGAGGCACCATCTTCAGAACATTAGGCTCTATGGTTGCATTCTATGGTTAGCACTGTTATAATAAAATTGTGATTTGCATTTGTAGTCAATCTAATCAAATACATGTTTCGCGAAACTCATTACGCGTTATTATATAATAGTACGCCTTCCACAGGAGCATTATTAAATAAGCCTGGGGTAAGGTGAGTTTTCGTATGCATTTATGGATTTTCTATAAATGGGTAATATATTATTTTTAGAGTCCCGGAGGAATGATGGATGATCTTTGACCATTTACTTTCTTTTCTTACTAATATAGAAGAGTTTCAAAGAATCTTGTCTAGCCTAAAAGGGGCCACTAGAGAGGAGCTAATTTCAGGTATTGCAAGTTCTCAGCGAAGCTATCTTATTGCAAGTCTATATAGGTTAATGGATGATAAGAATATAATTGTACTTACTAGTAATTCCCGTCAGGCAGAGCTCTGGCATAACGATCTTTGTACCTTTTTGTCGCCTAATGAAGTTTTAATATTTCCACCTATAGAGATAATGGCGCATGAAGGGACAGAAGGTAACACTGAACTCCTTTCTAAGCGGGCTATAGTAATTGAACATCTTAGGGAGGGTAAGAAAAGTGTAATTATAGTTCCTGCAAATTCATTAGTACAAAAGTTGATCCCTTATGAAGTTTATGAGAAAAATGTAATTACCTTAAAATCGGGAAGGGAATATAATAGAGATACTCTCCTTTTGCAACTCACTAGTATTGGTTATGATAAGGTAGACCTTGTGGAGGAGAAAGGCGATTTCAGCGTGCGTGGAGGTATTATTGATATTTTTCCCTTAACCAACACATTACCTGTACGAATAGAGTTCTTTGGTGATGAAATTGAATCTATAAGGCTCTTTGATCTTTATACTCAAAGATCTATAAGGAATGTTGAATTAGTAACTATAACACCTGCTGTTGAGGGATTTATCCCAAACGCTCATAGAGAGAATGGTGTAAAGAGAATAGAACAGGAGGCCACAGAGCTCCTTAATGGGTTGCGTAAAATTGGGAAAAGGAAAGAACGACAGGTGCTCCAGGAGAAGCTCCTAGCGGATCTTGAACGATTGCGTGAAGGCATCTGTTTCAACGGTGTTTCTAGTTACAAGCCATACTTTCATAAGCGACTTGAGACTATTCTTGATTATTTTCATGAAGCCTTTTTGGTACTTGATGAGCCAGCTCGTTTTGGCGAGGAGATCCAAAATTTAAGTTTACAGTTTGGTGAGACCCATGGTTCGTTATTAGAGCATGGAAGTGTTCTCCCTGGCCAATTTGATAATTATGCAGATTATGATGAGCTTTTACGTGAGATTAGGCTAAGAAAATCCTTGAGCCTCACATTATTACAGGAAGGTGTAAATGATTTTTTCATACATAGCCTCAGGCGTTCTCTTCCTTTTAAATCGTCTCCTTTATTTCATGGTAAGATAAATACATTCATAGAAGAGATTAAAGAGTGGAGGCGAGAGGGGAATAAGATAGTTATATTTCTCTCTAATGAAGAGCGTCTTAAGAGGTTACGGCAGATATTACGAGAAAGTGATATAGGGAGCATTGTAGCGAAGGATAATGATTTTCAATGGGATGAGAGGGAAATACTTTTAACTCTTGGTTCTTTAGACTCTGGGTTTATAATAAATGATTTGGTGGTTCTAACAGACTCTGATATTTTTGGGAAACGTAGATCTATTGCAAAGTCGCGTTTGCCTAAGACAGCTGGAAAACGTCTAGAAAGTTTCACTGATTTAAAGAGAGGCGACTTTGTTGTTCATGTTAATCATGGGATTGGAAAGTACCATGGAATAGAAACCATGGAGGTGGCGGGAACCCAAAGGGACTTTTTAGTCTTGCAATATGCAGGAGATGATAGACTTTATGTACCTGCAGAGCAAGTAGATATGCTTCAAAAATATATTGGTATGGATGATGCTTCTCCTAAATTACATAAACTAGGAGGAACTGAATGGAGTAAAGCTAAGAGCAGAGTAAAAGAGTCTGTTCGGGAGATGGCAAAGGAATTACTTGAACTTTATGCAACACGTCAAACTGTAAAGGGTTATGCTTTTTCACCTGATACCCCATGGCAACAAGAGTTCGAAGAGACGTTTCCATATGAGGAGACTCCGGGTCAGTGGGCAGCTATAGAGGATATTAAGAGGGATATGGAGTCTGAACGGCCAATGGACCGACTTCTTTGTGGTGACGTGGGCTATGGTAAGACCGAAGTGGCTATAAGGGCAGCATTTAAGGCAACTATGGATAATAAGCAAGTGGCTGTATTGGTGCCTACTACGATCTTAGCGCAACAGCATTATAATACGTTTTCAGAGAGATTTGAGAATTATCCTGTTACTATAAAGTTATTGAGTAGGTTTCAGACCTCAGCAGAGCAGAGAGAGATCATAAAGGGGCTTAAGGCTGGTACCGTAGATATTGTTATAGGGACTCATAGACTTATTCAAAAAGATGTTGAATTTAAGAACATAGGACTAGTTATAATAGATGAAGAGCAGAGGTTTGGGGTAGCTCAGAAAGAACGCCTAAAGGAATTAAGGAAGAATGTAGATGTGCTGACCTTAACAGCTACACCTATCCCTAGAACTTTGCACATGTCTATAGTGGGAGTTCGAGATATAAGTGTTATTGAAACTCCTCCAGAAGATAGATTCCCTATTAGGACCTATGTCCTCCCATATAATGAAGATGTCATAAGGGAGGGGATCTACAGGGAGCTCAATAGAGGAGGACAGGTATATTTTGTTCATAATAGAGTGGAGAATATACATAGCGTCGCTGCGACCATAGAAAGATTAGTTCCAGATGCTAAAGTAGGTATAGCCCATGGCCAACTCTCTGAGAACAGGTTGGAACGAGTTATGCTTCAATTTTTAAAAGGTGAGTATGATGTCCTTGTTTGTACAACTATAATAGAGACGGGTTTAGATATACAAAATGTTAATACTTTATTTGTAGCAGATGCTGATAGAATGGGGCTAGCTCAGTTATACCAGTTGCGTGGTAGAGTAGGACGGACTAATAAGGTGGCTTATGCATATTTAATGTATAAGGAGGATAAAATTCTTCGAGAGGATGCAGAAAAGAGACTCCAGGCTATTAAAGAATTTGTAGAGTTGGGTTCGGGCTTTAAGATAGCCATGAGAGACCTAGAGATACGTGGAGCGGGAAATATACTTGGTCCAGAACAGCATGGTCATATTGCTTCTGTAGGATTTGAGATGTACTGCAGACTCTTAGAGGATGAAGTCAAGAAACTTAAGGGAGAATCAATCCTAAAGCAGCCTGAGCCAAGTGTAGATCTTGCCCTTGATGCGTTTATTTCTGATCGATACATTACAGATTCTAAGCAGAAGATAGAGATCTATAAGAAGATAATAGCTATCGAGACCCTTGAGGATGCTAAGGAGATAGAGAACGAGGTAGAAGATAGGTTTGGGGCTCCACCACTTGCTTTTAGGAATCTCCTTACTGTTGCAAGGCTTAAGATCATTTCTAAAGAGCTGGGTATTGCTTGTATAAAACAGGGGGATAAAACCGTACTAATTAAATTTTTTCCAGGTGTTGAGGTGTCTCGTGCCGTTATATCAAGGTTTGTCCGCCCTTACCTTGGTAAGTTACATATTAGCTTTAATGGTCCTCAGGAACTTAAAGTCTGGGTAAGGGATCTTCCTGGGGGCGTTTATATTCAAGTAATTGAGAGGTTATTAATGGAACTTATGACAAAAGAAAAGGTAGCTATTGGATGAGATAATGCGAGATAGTTAAAATGACGGAGATAATGTTATTTATTTCGACATATGTTCCACTTTTATCCTAAAACGGGCTTTGACTGGGTAGACAAATTCTTTACGTTTTGGTAAAATATATATAGGTACTCGGAGTCTCTGTTTTGACATCGGGTAAAAACAAAGCGTAAAGCATTTCCTTAAAAAGGACGGATTTCTAGAGAACAGCGGCCTATTAAAAAGCAGATGGAAAAAATGAATAAAACTGCTAACCCAGTTATATACTATTGATGGAAGGCTCAGTCAATTAGGAAATGCTTGAAGATGAAAGAAGGAGGGAAAGAGTAATGAAGGCAACAGGTATTGTAAGAAGGATCGACGATTTAGGTAGGGTGGTTATTCCTAAGGAAATCCGTAGGACATTACGCATTCGAGAAGGAGATCCTCTTGAGATCTTCGTTGATAGAGGCGGAGAGGTAATTCTCAAGAAGTATTCACCAATTGGAGAACTAGGAGATTTTGCTCAAGAATATGCAGATTCTCTTGGAGAGGCCACGGGTCATATAGCATGTATTACTGATAAGGATGCGGTGGTAGCTATAACTGGGGCTCCTAAGAAGGAATTTATGGACAAACTTATTTCTCAGGAAATTGAGGAGATAGCTGAATCCGGTAAGAGCATTATACTAGGCGTAGAAGGCAGAGGAACTTGTCCAATCCTCGATGATGATGATGAAAGTGAGTTCACCTCGCAGGCAATTTCTCCTATCATTAATAATGGGGAAACTATAGGAACTGTTATTTTGGCATCACGAGATGAGAATGTGAAAATGGGAGAACTCGAGCTTAAACTAGTGGAAACAGCCGCTGGTTTCCTCGCTAAACAAATGGCGCATGCGTAATGCTACTAAAGAAATAAGGTGAATTCTTTGGCGGTTAGCTCTTTACGAAGCTAACCGCCAAAACTCATTTTTTCTTTGCTTTTTCCCATATTTCATCCATCTCTGTCAAGGTCATATCTTGTAATCTTATTCTTCTACGTTTTGCTTCTTCCTCTATCTGTCGAAAACGGTTATAGAATTTATTTAATGTCCCCCTTAGTGCTAATTCAGGTTGAACTTCGAGGAACCTCCCTACGTTTACTATAGCGAAGAGTAGATCTCCAAATTCTTCTTCTATTCGCTCTTTATCATATGTCCCTTGAACTACATCTTTTAGCTCTTCAGCTTCTTCAAAGACTTTTTTTAATGGTCCTTCTATATCGTCCCAATCAAATCCGACTCTTGCTGCTTTATCCTGCATCTTGTATGCTGCTGATAATGCAGGCATGTCCTTTGGTATGCCATCTAGTATAGATTCTCTGTCTTTTGTTCCTTTTTCTTTCTTTTTTATCTTTTCCCAGTTAACTAGGACACCTGAGGCTGTATCTATCTTTACGTCTCCAAAGACATGTGGGTGACGACGAATCATCTTTTCTACTATAGTCTGTACTATAGAATTCACATCAAAGGTTTTGTTTTCTCTGCCTATTTGTGCATGGAAGACTACTTGTAGTAATAGGTCTCCTAGCTCTTCCTGGAGCTCTTCTATAGAGCCGCTATCAATAGCTTCTGCTACTTCGTAAGCCTCTTCAATAGCATATGGACGGAGGGTTTTATGGGTTTGTTCTTTATCCCATGGACATCCATTCTCGCCTCTTAGGCTCTCCATGATCTCTACAAGTGGATCTAATGGCCACTTACAACCTTCTCTTTTTATATTCTCATCAAGGGGTGGTACATAAAGGCTAGTTAAAGGTTCGAGCCAATCGACTCTGTCTATCTCATAAAGGGGAAGCCATTCCATGTATTCTTCTCCTACTACTCCAGCAGCTTTTACTAGAAGAACTCGATGTTCATCAGGGTAGAGCTCTGTAAGGGCTAACTTTACATTTGAAGCTATTCTTGTGTTGTAGATCTGGACTATGATTGTCCCTATATTGGGGTTGACTTTCTTAATATCTATATCCGAGCCATCTATTATTGAAATGCCTTCAAAGGGTTCTATCATAATAAGTGGTAGTAGTGATGTTAGGAAACTACCTCCCTTTATTATTTTTACAGGTATATTCTCTTCTTTAGCAGCTTTTATAACCATATGAACTGAGGTTTCTCCCATAAGGGGATGGCCTGGTACAGCATAGGTAACTCTCTCACCTTCTAGAGCTTTAGTAACAAGTGTATTAGCTATCTCTGAATAGACCTGGCTAAAGTCCTCTTTAGAATCGTATATATAGTCGAAACTTTGAAAGGCTATTCCCTTCGCTTTTAAAAAATCCACTGTGGGATGGCTCTCTGTTCTTAAATATAGGGCTTCAGCGTTTTCTAGTATCTCTAAAGCCTCTAAAGTCAAGTTCTCCGAGGAACCAGGCCCCAGTCCTACTATCTCTATTCCTTGCATTGAACCTTTCACATCCTTTGGACTATAATTATATCATGATTATTATACCATAATATTGTAGATAGTCCTCACTTATTTTGTACAAATCACATATACCTTTTTAAACCCCGTGCCTTAAAAGAGCGATGTATCAAGCAAGATCCGTTAAAGAAAAGTCAATATTTGTGTTGAAATGTATAGCTATTTTTATATACAATGATAATAGCATAAGATTCTTTTCTCAACTTTGTAATTGTATTTTTGACAGTGGGCGATATTAATGGGACATAGAAGGAAGTATTGTGTTTTTGTGGATGGCGCGCGTGACTTACATGCAGCTATCAAATGTATCTTTAACTGACTGCCTTTTCGTATGATTTTAGGTATACTCAGATAAGTAGAGAGTATATCCCTTGTTATGCCTTGGGAAAGAAGCAAGGTCTGCGTAATTATAGTAATAGAGGTGAAAAGGCAAACGATCTTGCTGCTTCTAAACGTCAAAAACATAACGGAACTAGCTGGTCAAGAAATGATTCTGCTGCTGCATTGGCTTGGGTGATTGTCTTACATAAAAATAGCGAACAATATTAATTATCTTAACAATATAGACATATCTTTTAAGCTAGCCACATCTCCTAGCCAATAATGAAATACGAGGTAACTTATTTCACAGTTCAAGTGCTTTTAAAGTTAGTCTGTGCGTTATTATCGCAGTCTCCCCCCCCCTAAGGTAAAAGAAAAGAGGGACGTATTCCCTCATAAATAAAGACTTTAAGATGGAGCAATCTAAAAGTTCAAACCCGAGGCGCAAAATATATCCCAACTTGAAGAGCACAACTCTGAATAGATCTAATGGAAGGGTCGACCCTACTCGCGAATCGTAGGTTAGATCTGCTATAATAGTAGAAAAAGAGCTACACGCGAGGAGGCTCCCATATCGTGAACAATACTATATTTGTCGGACTTGATGTACATAAGAATGCTATAGCAGTGGCTATTACTAAGGCGGGACGTGAAGATGCAGAGAGCTTACGAAGCAGGTTCTTGTGGCTACGGCCTTTATCGATTAATAACAGAAATGTGGCAAGACTGCGAGGTAGTAGTATCCTCCCTGGTACCCTAGAAACCTGGCGATAGAATAAAAATCAATCGTAGGGATGCGCAAAAACTTGCACATAACTTTAGAAATGGAGAGTTGATACCAGTATGGGTTTCTAATGAGGACCATGAAGCCTTAAGAGATCTAGTCAGATGAAGAGAGTGCATAAAGGAAGATTTGCACAGAAATCGTCAACGACTAAGCAAATTTATCCTTGGGTTAGGTCTAGAAGCACCAGAAGGCGTTAGGAACTGGTCCCCAAAGTACTGGCAATGGCTAAAAGTTTAAAGTTGGCTAATCCAGCACAGCAGATGGTTCTTTGTGGATATATTCATACGATAGGTGGCACATTTTAGGGGTTTTATTACAGGGATTTGCCTTTGTAGAATTAAATAAAAAATGAGGGGTATAGGGAAGGAGGTAAGCGAATGTCGTCATTATACGCAATGAGGCGTATTCTATCGAAAGTGTAAAGAGCCTTATCTCTCTTAAGTATAAAAGCTCTCTATACTGAACAGGTGAAGGAGAAAGGAGGGTTTAGGACTGGTGCATGAGTTCGTAGTAGCGACGGTGAAGGAGTAATGTCTTTTAAGAGAAGAGCATATTCAACCCAGGGGTCTGAGCAAAGGGACTTTGAGCGCTTGGTCATCTTTCGAGAACGAATCCTACATCCTCAGAGGTGATAATAGGAGCGTATGCCAGTCAGAGCTTAAACTTAATAGAGGTTAGGAAGGCACACATCGCATTGAACCAAGGTCAAAACCGGACCGGAGAGATTCAACCGTCTAGGATTGTAGGGGGGGTTCAGGAAACGTAATCTACTCAGAGGGATATACGCGCCTGATTTCTACCCGACAAATCACAAGTCCAGTTTTGTGAGGGATGTAGTAAATCTCTCACGCTTATTAATATTACTAGCGAAAGGATGGGATTTACATATGTCTACTCGACAAGAGAAAGATAGTATGAAACGTGAAGAATTTATTTTGGAGAGAGCTGCGTTAGAGCGGGAGAAGTATGTTCCAGAGGAGGAACGGTTAAAAGTACCTTTATGGGTTATAGGTGTGGCGATACTCTTAACCTGGCCTGTGGCTTGGGTAGCCTTTAATGCCATTATGGCAATTACAATTCCCATGATCGATTGTGGTACTTATGCATATGCTTTTTATTCTATTATACCACCTATTATACTTGCTCTTGTAGTAAATCCGATACTACAGAAGGCAACTCAAAAGAAGATCCCCCATGCTTACTTAATGGCAATATATATCCTTGCTGCCATAGGAGGAAGCGCTGCAGGAACCCATCATCTAAATCCTTTTATATTAACTGGTATAGGTAATGCGTTACATCTTAAGGGTGAGATAATCTATAAACCTTTTTTAAACTACTTTCCTTCCAGCATCATGATAAATGACATAGAGGCAATAGAAGCTGCTGCTTTTGGAGGACCTGTTAATTGGAGCGTTTGGCTCACTCCATCAGTACTTTGGTCTTTGGTTACTGTGGCAGTTATGTTAGCTCTAATGTGTATAGGTGTTCTTTTACGCAAGCGATGGTCTGAGATTGACCGTCTAACTTATCCTATAATTACCCCTATAATTGAGCTCACTAGGGCACCTGAGGATGATCACTTTATAAACTCCCTCTACCGGAACAAGTTAGCCTGGCTGGGTTTTCTAGTAGGATTTTTCATTGTAGGTATAAGAATGTTCGATGGTAGCATATCTAGGGCTGGTGGCAGCCAATTACCCTTAACCTATCTGGGTCAGACAGTTCTTCCTTCCCTCTCGCCTACTATGAAAGCAGTTAGTAGGGTGAGAAACTTCTACTTCTTCTGGTTTTGGCCTTGGATAGTTTCATTAGGGTATATAACCGCTACTCCTATTTTAGCATCTGGTGTGTTTTGGCTCATCATAATGTGGGCTATTCTCTATGTTCTTTGCGGCTTTGGTGTCAACGCTAATTATGGCTTTGATCTCAATGCTACCTTTCAATTTTCCATCGGCGCTAGCATCACCTTCGCTATAATTCTTATATACTTAGCGCGGAAGGATATAGCCCAGGCGTGGAAGTCAGCATTCTCTAAGGGAAAGAGCCAAGGTACTGATAAAAGCGAAGGGATGTCCTATAAGACAGCTTTTTTTGGGCTCATCTGCTCTATCCTCTTCCTAGTTCTCTTTATGACTATATTACTTAAGATGACCTTTTGGGTATGTATTCTATGGCTAGCGGGTGTACTGCTTCCTGCTATAACCTTGGCCCGGGTTAGAGCCTCATCTGGTGTGCCTATAGGAAGGGGCACTGACTTTCGCTTTGATCAATGGTTTATCTCAGGTATAGTAGGGCATCAAAGGATAGGTCCATTTAACCATGCTGCTATGGGACTCATGAGCATGGTAACTCCCCTTTATAATGGGGTGGCAGGTACCATGGTGGCAACGCAAGAGGCGTACAAGGCCAGTGATAACCTTGGTATAGATAAGAAAAGTTTAATCCGTGCTATGATAATCGTCATGGCAGTCATGGCGCTAGTCTCTAATCTGCAAACAGTGAAGTATACCCACCTGCTCCCTGGAGGACTTGCCCCTAGAGGTTATGGAGATAAAGTTGTAAGTCAGCTTTTAACACCAATCAAAGTGGCTCTAATGGGAGGGAGGGGCGGTCTTCTCTATGAGCCTCTTGGCACTCCTGTTCATAGAGTAGCTTTTTTAATTGGTGTAGTGGCAATTAGCCTAATGATGTATTTGCACCTAAACTTTAATTGGTGGCCATTGCATCCAATTGGGGTTTTAGTTGCTTCTAACTATTATATGTCTGGGTGGGTATGGCTAAACTGGGTCATAGCTTTTGTGATTAAGTGGCCTATCATGAGGTATGGAGGGGTCACTACCTATAGGAAGCTCGTGCCCTTCTTCTTCGGCATGCTAGTAGGCGATCAGATAGCCCAGTTCCTCACCGGTTTCTTAGGTCCTATATTTTTTAGCTAAGAGTATCTTTGGGAACTAACCTAACGTGAAGATAGTAGCGTTTGTGTTTTGCAAAGGTCCTGGACCTAGAGAGGAGTGTATCAATAATGAAGAAGTATAACATATTTGTCTTATTGGTTTTATCTATACTTTTCGTAAATTCCATAGCTTTAGCTGAAGGGCAAGTTGTTATATACTACGAAGGCTTTGAAGATAGAGAAGAGGGAATACGCATTACTGGATGGGGAAGCATTGAAAGAAATACATGGTATGTATCTTCACTTCAAGCTAAAGCAGGGCAGAAGAGTCTCTTCATAGAGGATACTACTGAAACGAATTATGCAGGAGCTAGAACACCTTTCATCTCAGTCTCTCCTAACACTACATATACATTGACCCTTTGGGCTATGAGTGATGATATGGTTTGGGAGGGGGGGCATATTGCGGCAGCTATAACAGGTGACGGTGGTGATACCCGTTGGCTTTTCTTTCCTACCGATAGGCCATTGGAATGGACTCTTGAAACCCTAACCTTCACCACTTTGTCAACAACCGAAAGCATCCGAATCCAACTATATCCAGTCGCTATGGGAGGAGTCAACCCGAGGGGACGAGTTTGGTTCGATGAAATTCAGATATTTAAAGAAGGAGATACCGTAATGGAGAGACCTGTAGAAGATGAGAAGTTAAAGCATCTATATGAATCATATGATCTTACTTTAGAACATCCGCGCCTCAGATACACCCCTGAAGACATAGAGAGGGCAAGACAAAACGTTAAGTCTGGACCTACCTGGGTAAAGCAAGCCTATAATGATCTTAAGAAAAAAGCGGATGTATGGCTCCATAGGAGCGATGACTTCATACGCTCTTATACTCCAAAGCCCTATTCCTACTATACTTATGGTCTGGGCGTTGTCTGTCCTAAATGCGGTCAGATGCTAAATCCAATTGGGTGGTCTCAACCAGGTAAACTTAGCTGTAGTAATGGGCATGTATATCCCCATGAGCAGGCTCCAGATGATGGAAAGGGGTGGAGAGCCCCTGATGGTACGATCTATTACATGACTGCTCGGTGGAACGGATTTGTGGCCGCAGAGTACACAGTTGCAATAGAGGACCTAGCCTATGCTTATGTCCTTAGCGGAGATAATAGGTATGCTCAGAAGGCTGCAGTTATATTAGATGCATTGGCAACTATCTATCCAACTGCCATTGAAGGTCCTCTGGATTATCCTGGCCTTTTGCCTGGGCAGGAAGGGGGCAGGCTGGAACGTCCCTATTATCAAGTAGCACGTCACCTAATAAGGTATGCAAATGCCTTTGATCTTATATTCTCAAGTGGTGCCATGGATGGAGAATCCCTAACGAATCCTGGACTTACTATGAAGGATAACATAGCCAGGAACCTTCTTATAAATGGTGCAGACTACTGCTTTAGAGAGGCGAGCGGCCCAGTCTATGGTTCTACACTTGGCAATGGTACAGCTGACTATAATACCGGGATTTTAAGTGTAGGCTCCGTCTTGGGGATTCCTGAGTATGTGGATTGGGTTTTAGATAGTCCAGTTTCCATATATAATATGCTCTCTAATAACGTAGATAGGGATGGAAACTACTACGAGACCTCAGCTATGTATAGTGAGCATACCCGTAACCTTTATATTACCACTGCTGAGTTTCTATATAATCTCAAGAACAGTAAGTATTCTAAAGGAATAAACTTCTATGATGATCCACAGTTCCAAAGGCTCTGCATAGATTCCATATATAAGAATTCCATAGCTGGCCACTTGCCTTTGAATGGTGATTCAGGTCCTGATACTTCGGTTGATAGAGTAGGTAGCCTAAAAATGAAAGAAACAGAGTTTGAACGGACTTTAATGTTCTATGCCAGATGTAGTGATGAGGAGAAAAAGCGGGAGTATGCTCAGGTTCTCTTCAATATGGCTGGAGGTGATCCAAATAAGAAGATAAGTGGTTTGTGGTCTCTCTTCACTATAAATAAGATCGAAGGATATGATCCTTCTAAGGTATCTTCTATGTATCGGGAATCAGAGGTCTTAGGTGGAAAAGGCATAGCCCTTCTACGTTCAGGAGACTCGCCCAATGAGAGAGGGCTCTTCTTGAGGTATGGTCCCACATTGAACCATGGTCATAGAGATGAGATGGCCATTATGATATTCGCCAAAGGCAAGGAGCTCTCCTTTGATCCAGGCTATTATAATACTCATTACCGCTTTGGCTGGACGAATCAGACTATATCTCATTTAACTGTAGCAGTCAATCAACGCTCGCAGTTAGCTTTAGAGTCCCCTGGTGGGAGTCTGAACCTCTTTATGGCAAGGAATGGCTTCAGCCTAGTAGATGCTTCGGATGAAAGTGCATACCATTCTGAGGGATTAGATATGTATAGAAGAGCCCTGGCCTTAGTGGATGTATCTAATCAGGATTCTTATATAATAGATATATTTAGGGTGGATGGAGGCCGGACGCGAGATTACTCATTCCACGCCCAGGGCCCAAGCTTTAAGGTAGAAGGATTGAATCTCTTTGAGCCCCAAAAGACTGGTTCCCTGGCAAGCCCAGATTATGAGTGGGGTACCAAGCTACGAGGAGATTACCGAATAATAGGTGAGGAGCATAGGGACTTTTACTGGACCCCTCCAGGAGAAGGTTATGGTTTTCTAAGTGGCGCACAGAGGGGATCAGGTGAAGATACCTGGAGCGCCATCTGGTCTGCATTGGATGCCCGCTTGCGCATGACTATGCTGGGAACTCCTAACAGAGAGGTAATTGTGGCAGATGGTCCTAAACCCATGGGAGTAAAGTATGTTTTGGCTAGGGATAAGGGAGAGGGACCAAGTCAGTATGTGGCTCTCATAGAACCAGTAGAAGGAGCAAAATTTCTTGTGGATTCCTTTGAAGATTTGATTGTAGAAGGAACAGATGAAGGGAAACTATCCCCTGTTGCAGTAAAGGTAGTCTTAAATCCTGAAGCGACATCACCTAAGTCTGGTACCTGGGATATAAAGGCCCTCTTAGGACTGGGTTCTAAATCAGGAGGTTCTGGCAAGACGGATTATATCTTTAGCACTCTAGGAGGGAAGGCCTTTACAGCCAAATCTGGTAATGAGAGCTTTACCACAGATGGAGAATACGCGTTCTTAAGGCGAGATGATAAAGGTATAGAGCGCCTCATCCTTATAAAAGGTCATATTTTCCAGAGCCCTGAGGTGAGTCTTACCTCGCAAGACAGGGAATTTAAAGGTCAGATCTTATCAGTGGACTACGAGAACCAGTCATTGCTGGTAGATGGTTCTCTTCCCCTAGGAGAAGTCCTAAAAGGAGAATATATACTGATATCTAATCCCCTCTACTCCCATAGTTCGCCTTACAAGATCTTAAAGGTGGAGCAGGAGGAAAGTCACTATCGGATATATCTTGAGGATACATCTCTGTTCTTAGCTAGAGGTTTGGTAGGTGGGGAGCCTTCAAGGAATATGTTACCAAATATTGTGAATCTTCCGTATTCTAGAAACGTTGGGCGTTCAAGTCCTAATGATTACTTCGCAGGTAAGCTTGTAACAAACGGGGTTACTTCTACTAGGATAAAGGCAATAGGAGGTGATTATGCAAGTCTAATAGTTGAAGAGGTTCAGGGCTTTGCTTCAGGAGATACTCTGCTAATACATGATGTACAGGAAGGGGATGAGTATACCATCTGTGTAAGTTTTACTATGGAACGCAGCCAAGATGATCCAAAGGAATACAAGGTGCAGTTAATGGCCCCAGTGACTTTGACATTCCCAGAAGCATATATCAACGGGTTAACCCTAATAAGGGAGGATGGTTCATCTCTGAATCTGGAGGTAAAAAAGACAGGAGGGAAAGTATCATTCGATTTAAACCCTAACGATACCTATGGGGGTAAAGGAATTCTCAAAGTAAAATGAGGTTTCATAAGCCAGGCTTCATATAGATCCTGGCCCTAGAGAGGAGTGTATCAATAATGAAGAAGTATAACATATTTGTCTTATTGGTTTTATCTATACTTTTCGTAAATTCCATAGCGCTAGCTGAAGGGCAAGTTGTTATATACTACGAGGGTTTTGAAGATAGAGTAGAGGGAGAACGCATTCCTGGATGGGTAAACATTGGAGCAACATGGTATGTATCTTCACTTCAAGCTAGAGCAGGGCAGAAGAGTCTCTTCATAGAGGATACTACTGAGACGAATTATGCAGGAGCTAAAACAACTTCCATCCCAGTCTCTCCTAACACTAAATATACATTGGCCGTTTGGGCTATGAGTGATGATACGGTTTGGGAGCAAGGGATTATCGCGGTGGCTATAACAGGTAACGGTTTATCAACTCAATGGCTTTCTTTTCCTAATGATAGGCCATTGGAGTGGACTCTTAGAACCAAAACCTTCACTACTTCGTCTACAACCAAAAGTATCATACTCCAATTTTATCCAACTGCTATGAACGGAGTTGAGCCTAAGGGACAGGTTTGGTTCGATGAGATTTATTTGGTGGAAGGTGGGGAGTTTGTGCCTCCTCAGCTTAAGCCGGATAAGGTTATTTCTTTTGTTCTTTAGAATGGAGAACTATTATCATCCGCGTCTACTGAGGGATTGAACTCTCAGAGATACTATAAGATGGAATGTACAGGATCTGGGGGAGTGATAGCTCCCCCCAGACCTCTAAAAGTGTCTATAGATAATTATATGATTATTAGGTATATATTTTACTTAGAAAATTGTCAAGATGTTATATGAACATTTAAGGAAAGGGCACGGTTCATTTTAGATAAGAGGATTAGTTGACATATTATTAAAGGAGAGGTAGGAAAAATGATATAGACCTCAGATTATATAATAAATAAGTATACATAAAAGAAGGTCTATATCGTTGAATTTATCATATCACATTTCGCCTTTAGGCACCAGTCCTTGTAAGTTAGAAACGTCTTCTTTCGATGACAAAAACTTGTATACTGGGGGGTACAAGCTTAGCCATATCGGTATCCCAGATCGCATATTAAGTGGAGCCTTTACACGGAATATACAGGATTTAGTGATGGAAACCTACGGAGTAAAACGCTCTATAGGATACATAAGCGAGCTTATAAACGAGAAGGGACGAAAGGCTAAAGAGGTACTCGAAGGTATTGACTGATCAAATTCAGGAGAGCTCATCATATCAAGAGACGAGACATTCTTTGATAGTTTACCAATATTAATGATGGTAGATCTAGTCTCTTCGGCCATTATTGAGTCATACATAAGTACTGATTATTCCGCTTTGACATGGACTACTGTACTTTTAGTACAGGAAGATAAAGGTCTTAGAATAAAAGGATTGGTGGAGGATTGTGTCAAAGCGTATCCCCTCTCCTTAGAAGAAGCGGGATTTAGTCAGCCAGTTTAAAAAGATACTTGGCATATACTAAATAACCTCAGTAAAGCTGTAAAGGACTTAGAACGTGCTACTTTAAAAATAATACAAATGGAAACTTTGCTTTACGAAAGCGAGCAATTTCGGTTTTTATATAGTTGCTTATACGATGCTCTTGAGATAGTTGATTGGCGTAACGGTGATATCCGAGATAAAGATGTAGCCCAGTGGTATATAGAGGAAACCATTAAAGAGCTAAAAGCCCTAGGTTATCCTGGTACCAGAAGAATAGCCAAAGAATTAGAAAAATAAAAGGAGAATCTATTAACCTTCTTTAGCTGGCTTGAAGTTCAATTTATACCATGGCAGAAAGAGCGGAAGAAAGTTATATTTGAAATCTATTTCAAGAAGTTATAACATGTGCTTGGCGGCTTAAAAAGGCAGTATTGAACGGAAATAAGAACTTTACTGACGCTGCAGAGGATGCAGAAGCTCTTTTAAGCGAATTGATTGCTGACGATGAAGACATGCGTAAGCTCGCTCAAACTCTTCTTTACATACTAGAAAATACGATTCGGATCTATGCGGAGGAAATTAGCTGGTAGACTCACATTAATTTATTAAAAATGCATGACATTAAGAATCCTAGTTAGTGATCTTCGTAAATGGACTTTGTGGGGATATCGACCTATTGAGTAATAGAGTCAAGTGGGGAGCGGACCTTATTGCTACTTAAGCAAATAAGCCCAAGATATGTTAAAGAGAAAGAGGATATAGAGATAGCTACCATAAGGATAGGAAATACAAATCGTTCTATAGGGTACATACCGATAAGTGATGATATATAACGCAAGGGGTACGGGGATTATTCCTCTTCGTGGGTCTATAGTAGACAGCCCTTCCTTCCAGGGGTGGCGGAGAGATTAGTGGATGAAGCGGTCCAGCTCCTAACCGATTAAAGTATCTTTAACTCAACCAGAAACGTAAGAGAAATATAATCAATTTGTATTAAACTATGCCTGTTGTATAACGTAGAGAACACTAATGTTTGAAAATTGAGAAAGAGGAGGGATGTACGCAAAAAGTTATTGTCTCAAGTATAGCTGAAAAAGAACGATTGTGGATGGATATAACAGGTGGGAGGGAAATAATTAGATGAAAAGGTATTTAACCATATTGGCTTTAATACTTACAGTATTACTTGCGACTACACTGATACGAGCTGAAGCAGCACCTACTTTCAGTGTAGGATCAGCAGATATCCCATTAGACGGAGAATGCACTACTGATATAATAATAGCTGATATGCCAGCGGCAGGACTCAACACCTTTGGATGTACCGTTACTTTCGATCCCAGTAAGTTAGAAGTAACAGGAGTCGTAGCTGGTAGTTGGTACAACTCAGAGGATAATATGCTCTTTCTCGACAATATTGACAACACTGGAGGCACGGTAACCTTCGGTGGTGGTATGGCCACAGGAGGGGTAGTATCCGGTACCCTAGCAACCCTGACCTTTAAAGGAGTAGGCATTACCGAATCTTCAGCGGTCGCACTCAGTGTATTTGAAGCAAAGGACTCGGCATGGAACGACATCATATCGCCTACGGTAGAGAACGGTTCCATTAAAGTTTACCAACAATATACACTAACAGTTTTAGCCAGCGAAGGTGGAACTATTTCTCCTGAAGCGGGTACATACCCGTACAGAGCTGGTACAGAAGTGGAACTCACAGCCACACCAAATGAGGGATATAGATTTGAGGAATGGTTAATAGATGGGAGCGCCTTTAGTGGAGCTAGTGACGCTGTCCATGTCCAACTTCGTACAACAATGGATGAGGATAAAACAGTACAGGCTGTTTTCTATCAACCAGAAGTTAACAGTATAGTGGTCTCAGGTGTTGAGAAGATAACCATCCCAGCCTTAGGTGAAACTGCAGTCGAAAAGACATATACCGCTACCTTAAACGATCAGCACGGTATAGAGATGACTGGAGCGGTAACCTGGAGCGTTGAAGGCGATCCCGCTGGCGTTACGATAGATCAGAATGGTGTTCTTAAAGTAACAGATGGGGCTAAAGATGTTACTGCGGTCACGATAAAAGCTATCTATGGTGACGGTGAAGGAGCGGTAACAGACACACTAGATGTATCGCTTGTACGTGCAACATCTGAATTTACGTCAATAGCGATAGAAGGTCCCGACCCAGTTATAGTTCCAGTAGTAGAAAAAACCACCACAGCACAATACACAGCCACTGCGGTAGACCAGTATGGAGAAATTATGGAAGGTGATTACACCTTCACCTGGAGTCTTGCAGACGTAACTCCTGAAGGTGCAATTATAGTAGATTTATCAGGTGAAGTAACCGTAGGAGATACAGCTGTACCTGTATCTATCACGATACAAGCTACGAGTGACGCGGTAACAGGTAGTAAAGAGATAACTTTTAAGCGTGCAACCTCTGTCGTTACTACAATAGAGGTAGTAGGAGAAGGAACGGTTATAATTCCATTACCAGAAGCGGCTGCTATCACAGAGGGATACACAGCCACTGCGAAAGATCAGTATGGTATAGTGATGTCAGAGGTTGCCTTCACTTGGAGTGTTTCAGGTGAAAATACCGATGGCGTTACGATAGAGAATGGTGTTCTCACAGTGACAGATGAGGCCGCAGTTGGTACAGTGACGGTAAAAGCTACCTATGGTGAGGGCGAAGACGCGGTAGAAGGCAGTAAAGAGGTGACTCTTAAACGTGCAGACTCTATTCTTACTACAATAGAGATAACAACAGGACCCGATTCGGTTATAATTCCAGTACCAGAAGCAGCTGCCAGCACAGAGAAATACACAGCCACTGCGAAAGATCAGTATGGCGTAGTGATGTCAGATGTTACCTTCACTTGGAGCGTTTCAGGTGAAAATACCGATGGCGTTACGATAGAGAATGGTGTTCTCACAGTGACAGATAAGGCCGTAGTTGGTACAGTCACAGTAAAAGCCACATATGGTGAGGGCGAAGACGTGGTAACAAGCACACTAGACATATCGCTTGTACATGCAACACCTATCCTTACTTCAATAATGATAGGAGGTCCAGACTTGGTCATAATCCCAGTAGGTGGAGAGACCACCATAGCAGAGTATATAGCTACTGGAAAGGACCAGTATGGTGCAGATATTACAGTCGCCTTCGAATGGATTCTTGCAGACGTAACTCCTGAGGATGCAATTACAATAGATACAACAGGCAAGGTAACCGTATATGATACAGCTGTAGATGGCTCTTCTTTCACGATACAAGCTACAAGTGGCACGGTAACAAATAGTAAGACGGTACAAGTCGTCTTAGACGAATTAGCTCCAGCAACTATAGAAGTGAGTGGCACTGAGAAGATAGTAGTAATCGATACGGGAGCTACCTCATATCAATATAACGCTGAAGTCTTTGATCAATATGGAGAGAAGATGGAAGAGGCGACAGTAACGTGGTCAGTGAATATTGAGCCCACAACAGGTGTATCAATTGATCCTGATAGCGGCCAGGTTACCATAGAAGGTAGCGAAGTTGTAAATAATCAGACCTTCACAGTAACGGCTACTAGTACAACAAAAGATACTATAACAGCGCAACTCTTAGTCGTTCTCGAGGTCCCAGAAGACACCTCTACTACTACCGTTGCACCAGGCCAGGGTCTGACAGAAGTAGCTGGTCCAGGAGGTAGCAGACTAGTCATTCCCGTAGGGGCAGTGACAGGTGAAGATTCTGTGTAAGCGTCAAATAACGCACACCTATGAATTTGAAGAAAGATCAAGTATTACTATGTAGTCGACATTCATCGGGTAATGTAGATGACCATGGAA
>DIRN01000042.1 GCA_002426645.1 Firmicutes bacterium UBA5435
TAAACATGCCAGGCGCACTATAAAAGAGTCGGGTCTGACCCGACTCTGCTCTGAGGATAATCCTTGCTTATCTTATTTACACTTAAAGCGGTCTTTGATTGCGTCCCAAAATTCAAAAGATTCTGTCCCAAACTCTTCTAAAGCCACTCCCCTTAGGTTATACTTACCTACCAAATCAAGTTTGTGACCTATACTCCATGTATTCTCAAACCAAATTTCATTGTAGACCCTTTGAGAACGATATTTAATATAAGGGCTCCTATTTGATGAATCCAGCAAGACTCGACAGCCTGATTCATATATGAGATTGAAAGTTTCTTTGAAGGTCAGGGGCTTTAAATACAACTCTCCTTTCTTTTTAACCCAGTTATAGGCCAGAGGAGGCATTACTATAATTATCTTCCAAGGAGGAATTAATGTAGACATACGTTTCATAACAAACCTAGCATGATTATACGGCGCTATAGGACCTGGAGAATCAACTAACACTTTCTTATAGATAGGTAACATAACTTTATGAGCATATCTACCTATACTATATAATCCATTCTGAAGATGAGAGCCTTTTCTAACACATAAAGAGTCTTTATCTAAAGGAGGTAAGGATACTATTAATTCTTCTCTTTTTTCTTTCATAGCTACTGAGAGTACCTGTATGAACCTTACCAGATCTAGTATAGACTTTGTGGATAATTCTCCTAAATGCAGATCGAGGCCAGCAAATCTTCTATATGCTTTGCTTAATTTAACAGCAGTATCCTTGCGCCACTTAGTCTTTGATATCTGACTATAAAGTTCTTCCCCTTCTATATCTATACGAAGATACATCTTTGAAAAATCCTCTTTAGATTCAAATTCATTATCTATATATCCGTCTGGAGAAAGTTTAACCTTAGGTAGTATAAGACCCGCTCCAGACGGTATCTTTTCCTTCTCTCTTCTATTTACTTCTGGGAGATGTAAGTAAACCTCCCGTTCTTTAATGACTAATTCTTCTCCAGAATATAATCTTCTCGGTCTCTTTATCCCATTCTCACGCATAAGACCTTCGGCTGTTATATCTTCTCTCTCAGCTAAGCGGAAGATGTCCTCTCCTTCCTTAACAACATGAATTCTTTGAAGAGTAGGCAATTCTTTTTTCCGTATTGTTTTAAGGGTGAGGGGACCAGCAATTCCATCCACCGGAAGAGCATAGGTTCTCTGGAACTCCATTACTGATTCAACAGTAATGGGTCCATAGTAACCATCTACAGGATCTGTTAAAAAACCAAATTCCCTTAAGAGTTCCTGAAGTTCGCGTACATCGTGACCATACATATTTTCTTTAAGGAGTCTACGAAAATAAATCTTCCTCTCTGCTGGAGCTGATATCATAATTATCACTCCTCAAGGGTGACGTCGAGAACCCTCAATACGTTCTGGATCCTATTGCAGACAGTGGCCTTATCGGATCCAGCGAAGAGTAAACCTATTGCATTATTATTATCATCTAAGACTAGAGAACCACTGTCACCTGGTTTACTCATATTGCTAGTAATTATCTGATCAATAAAGAGAGCAGAGCCAGCATCTCCTAGGTCTACGCTTAATGAGACATCTGTTGCTACTACTTCTGAACTTGATACTCCTGATGTTCTGCCGCTTTTACGTACCTTCATCCCTACTTTAGCATCGGTTATCCCTTTAACTTTACCTATATCTAAGATTTCAGAAGATATCATATCATCCTTCTCTGGTTTTGCTAAAGCGCAATCCACTAGATTACCTGCATTTGAGTTAGTATGTAGAAAGACCATTTGATAATCGGGTTTAGTAATTTTCAAAATGACATTAAAGAGATTTTGCACAAGAAGTGCTACGCTACATTGACTCTTTGTAGTTGTTCTAACCATTGGGATGAATCGTTCAAGCCTACCGATGACGTCCTTGTTTGTAATGCCACCATCATAAGCACCAGGTTGTAGTATGATATCTCCTATCTTTGCCCTATTATCTGTAGCGTCTGAAGAGTTTGCTAATACATGATTATTAGAAAGTATAAAACGCGTTCCAGTTCTTCTGTCTTTTACTACTGCACCAAAAGTACCTGCAGATATCCTATAATGGCCTATACTCATCCCTGGCTGTGCTGGCCGTTTGTTTGCAGTTCTACCATTTAAAAGCCTTATCTCACCAACTTCTACTACATCTGTCACAACCCCATCAATGTTCTTTGGGATGACATGTTGTGGCCGAATGCTTTGCATTGGAAGTTTCTCCTTAACCAAAACTATAATACCCTCTTCCTCAGTGGGTTTACCATCTATTCTTTTATGACCCTTTCCTACTCCAATAACATTATCAAGGGCCATCATCTCATTACAGCGTTGACGAAATGACTTTCTCTTTACGGACATATCCCTCACTCCCCCCTAACATCACAATTCCTATTTTATTTATATTCAAATCGAGTTAATTTGGTGAAGGATAGACCGTATTGAATATAGTAGATATCTTAAACAAAAAAAGTAGTGGAAACGTTATACGCTCCACTACTTTTTTAACCAGAGTACAAAGAAAAACTAACTCATTCAATCAGCTACGAGATTTAAAAGAGAGTTTCTATAAAAAACGCGCTATTATTCTCTTTTAGAACCTTTAAATAGCGCATGCCCTAGTTAATCGTAGCTTATAATCAGTGAACTCGACGGACTCTTAAACATTTTGTCTCGACTTAAGTCGAGAAGAGTTGACACCTTACTTTACTCGGTTTTCCGTTACTCTCATATACACTCAATTCAATCGTCCGAGTTAGAAGGTCAGCATACGTGTAAGAGACCCTTCGAAAGGCAGTACCATCTTCATTCAAAGTGATAACAAATACACGCGGATATGTCTCTTCTAAAACACCATCAGCTTCCAATATCTTCTTTCGGCCTTTATTGGCTTTCAATCTCACCCGTCGCCCAACTAGCGCATCAAGATTCTCCTTTATTTTCTCATACGGGTTTCTTACCGCCACTGAATCACCTTCCTTCATGATATAGGTTTACCTATTATATTTTATCACAATCTAACTCTTATGTCAAGGGAAAATATTTAAGTATACCAGAATATTAGAAAGATGTCAAGAAAAAATTTTTATCCTCAGTTCTGAAGAGTAAATTTTAA
>DIRN01000066.1 GCA_002426645.1 Firmicutes bacterium UBA5435
ATCTCAAATATTTTATGCACCCGGTTTTGTGTAATGCTTGACAGAAGGCAGATAGTTGGGATATAATTTGAGGAGCATATATCAATATTTGACTTAATGGAGAATCTTATTAATTCTCCAGAAGAGAGAGGTGTGACTGTTATGAAGAGAACATTTCAACCTAGTAATCGGAGGAGAAAGAGAAATCATGGATTTCGCGCTAGAATGAGTACTCCAGGTGGAAGAAGAGTATTAAAGAGACGTCGTTTGAAAGGAAGGACCGTCCTCTCCGCTTGAGGATTATTTTATAGTACAGTCACAGGAAAATGGTAGGGGTTTTAAGTTACCCCTCATTTACCTTACAGATGATTGAAACAAACTGGAGGATAGTTAATGGGAAAGCTCGAAGGTTTGAAGAAACGATGGGAATTCGTAAGGGTATATTCATCTGGAAGGTCCCTAGCAAATGAAAAAGCTGTAATTTATTGGTTTGAAAATGAACTACCTGTGACACGAGTAGGGTTTTCAGTAAGCAAAAAAGTGGGAAACGCTGTCGTTCGTAATAGGCTTCGACGATTATTTCGTGAAGCCTTCCGGCTATATGCTGATAAAGTTCAACCAGGAGTGGATATAGTATTTGTAGTTCGAAGGTCTGCAGTAGGTTCAAATTTTCATGATATTGAAAACGCCGTTTCCAGGCTTATAACTCGGGCTGACCTTTGGACAAATTCCGCTAAAGGAAACTATAAAGGTGTTCCTGTCAGCAAGGAATGATAAGGATGAAAAAAATTGCATTAAACCTCATTATATTCTACAAGAGGTTTGTTTCACCTTTTTTGCCACGGAGTTGTCGATTTTATCCATCATGCTCATCGTACGCGTATGAATCAATAGAGAAATATGGGCTTATCAAAGGTGGATGGATGGCCATTAAAAGGTTGATGCGCTGTCACCCCTTTCATCCTGGTGGATATGATCCGGTTAAATAGAACTTAAAATAGGCATGGTTCATAGATCCTAGAGAATATACTTTAAAAATAAGTAGTTATTTGAGTTTTAGGGAAATATATATAAGGATGTAACTAATTCTCGAATTGTTACGAGGGAACCATGTCTTAAAGTAACATCCCGGGGGGAGGAAAGGTTTTGTCTGGTATAATAAATAGCATTGCTGCTGTAATGAAATATGGCCTAGATATCATATATGGTCTTACAAATAATTACGGGTTTTCTATAATATTGTTGACTTTTCTAATACGTTTTCTAATGCATCCTTTAGTAGTAACACAGACGAAAAATACAGAGGCGATGAAGGAGATAAACCCTAAATTAAAGGAACTTCAAACTAAATATAAAAATAAGCCTGAGGTCTATCAGGAACGAATGATGCAACTTTATAAAGAAAATAAAGTGAACCCTTTGGGAGGTTGTTTACCTATACTTCTACAATGGCCACTCCTTTTCGCTTTCTTTGCGATGCTACGACAATATGATTTTGGTGGTTCGGGGTTCTTTTGGATAGATGATCTTACAAAGCCAGATCCAATGTTCGTACTCCCTATAATATCAGGACTTACCACGTATATCCAGACAGTTATGACAGCTACAGATCCTTCTCAGAAGATGATGACTTTTTTCATGCCTGTCTTTATAACTGCCATCACACTTCGTTTCCAGTCCGGTCTAGCACTCTATTGGGTTGCTAGCAACACTTTTACCATTTTTCAACAGCGATGGATCATCAAACAAATTGGTGACGAAAAGGGGGAAGGCAAAAAGAATGAAATCCATAGAAAGTACAGGGAAGACGATTGACGAAGCTGTAGAAGCGGGTCTTAATGAATTAGGAGTTACTATAGATAAGGTAGATATAGAGGTAATTGACGAGGGAAATAAAGGATTTTTAGGGTTTCTCGGTTCCCGTATGGCTAAAGTTGAATTAACTGTAAAGATAGATTTTCAGACCCGTACTAAGGAAATTCTCTCTAATATTTTCAGATTAATGAATGTAGATGCAGAGATCTCCGTTTCAGAGTCTGATGAATTCCTTCTCCTCAACGTGAGTGGAAAGAATCTTGGTTTAATAATCGGACGAAGAGGGGAAACCCTTAACGCATTACAATATTTAACTAATATAATGATCAATAAAGGACTTGAAAATGAAGATAGACGTAGAATCCAGATAGATGTAGAGGGATATAGAAGACGTAGGGAAGAGACTCTTAGGGGACTTGCCCTTCACTTAGCTGAAAAGTCAAGGAGAGAGGGTAAGGATATTGTTCTGGAACCTATGTCTCCTCAAGAACGTCGTATTATTCATATAACTCTTCGCAATATACCTTATGTGAATACTTTTAGTGAAGGTGAGGAACCTTACAGGAGAGTAGTCATATCTCCCAAACGAGGTGAGGGTTAGTCCATCTTAAAGCTCTTCCTAAAATATTTGCATGGATTCATCTAAAAGACCGTCCCATTGGAGAATATGATTTTGTTTCCTGGGACGGTATTAATTTCATTAGGGAAGGATAGGGGATCCTAGTATGCAGGAGGATACTATTGCTGCAATTTCTACTCCTATAGGTGAAGGCGCTATAAGTATTATTAGGCTCTCTGGCCCTGAGTCTATCTCAATAGTTAACGGAATCTTTAAAACCCCAGATAATCATGGGCTAATAGAAGCTGCTAGCCACACTATTCATTATGGACATATAGTAGATCCAGAAGACAACTCCATTATTGATGAAGTACTTGTTAATATTATGCGTGCTCCTAGAACATATACTCGAGAGGATATAGTGGAGATAAACGGCCATGGAGGCGGAGTGCCCCTAAGGCGTATCCTTGAATTAGTAATGAGGGGGGGGTGCCGCCTTGCTGAGCCTGGAGAGTTTACTAAGAAGGCTTTTCTTAATGGTAGGATAGATCTTGCTCAAGCCGAAGCTGTAATTGATATTATTAGGGCAAAGACAGATCTAGGGTCAAGGGTTGCCCTCTCACACCTTAAAGGTAGTTTATCTAAGGAGATCGAAGAGATAGGAGATGAGATAATAGATATAGTTGCTGCCATAGAAGTTGCCATTGATTTTCCAGAGGATGATCTTGAAGATGTAGATATTAGTAATATAACAGACGACCTTTTGGGTATCTCGAAAAGGCTAAGTCATCTCCTAGATACAGCTGATAGTGGGAGGATACTTCGTCAGGGACTTAAAACAGCTATAATAGGTAAACCTAATGTGGGTAAATCTAGCCTTTTAAATCTTATCCTTCGTGAGAGCCGAGCCATAGTCACTGAAATCCCAGGGACCACAAGGGACATAATCCAAGAAACCGTAAATATTAAAGATGTACCATTGATCTTACTGGATACAGCAGGCCTTAGGGAGACAGGAGAACTTGTAGAAAGGCTAGGTATTGAGCGTACCCTAGAAGCTTTGGAAGAGGCTGAGCTTATCCTCTATGTTGTAGACAGCAGTACAGAACTGACATCTGAGGACCATGATATATTGGATAGGTCTGTAAATAAAGATGTAATTGTGGTATTAAATAAAATTGACCTCCCCTCCATAACTACAAAAGAGACCATAAGGGATTTACTGAAGGAAAAAGGAAGAGATCTTCCCATAGTCCAAATTTCTGCAAAGAATAGATCAGGCCTTGAGGATTTAGAGAGGGTAATACTAGAAGAGGTATTTAAAGGCAAATCCCTATCTGGAGCTCAAGACCTTATAATGTTGAATGTGAGGCAAAAGGATCTTCTAGAGCGTGGGATAAAGCGATTAAATGAAGGACTAGATGGTATAGAAAGAGGACTACCAGCTGATATAATAGCCCTTGAACTCAAGGCGGTTGGCCGTATACTGAGTGAAATTACAGGTAAGTTTATAGATGAAGAGATTATAGATAGGATTTTCAGCCAGTTTTGCGTGGGAAAATGACTGGCACTAAAAGGGTGTTTAAATATGGAAATATATGATGTGATCGTAGTAGGAACAGGACATGCTGGGTGTGAAGCAGCCCTTGCGGCAGCCAGGATGGGATGTAAGACTTTGTTGTTCACTTTAAATATGGATAATATCGCGCTCATGCCATGTAATCCTTCTATAGGTGGACCAGCCAAAGGACACCTGGTGAGAGAGATTGATGCCCTTGGAGGGCAAATGGGAAAGAATATTCAAAAGACTGCTCTTCAGATACGTCGTTTAAATACTAAAAAAGGCCCAGCTGTTCAGGCACTTAGAGCTCAAGCAGATAAAAAAAGATACTTTGCAGTGATGAAGTATGTCTTAGAGAACACCGAGAACCTAGAGCTAAGGCAAGGTCTTGTAGATGAGGTTCTGGTAAAAGGGAGCCAAGTGGCTGGAGTTTCCACTAATACAGGTTCTATTTACCATGGAAAAACAGTAATTCTATGTACAGGCACTTATTTGAAGGGCAGGATACATATAGGCGAGGTGAGTTTTGAATCAGGTCCCTATGGTCAGTTCCCCTCCCTGCGCCTGGCTGATAACCTCCGTTCCCTAGGGTTCGAGATGGTAAGGTTTAAGACAGGTACTCCCCCACGAATAGATGCTCGAACAATTGATTATACGAAGATGCAAAAGCAAACGGGTGATAGATTGCTCGGAGGCTTTTCTTACGAGGAAGAAGAATCCTTAACTCAAGAGCTTCCATGTTGGCTTACATATACTACCCCTGAAACCCATAGGATAATCAGAGATAACTTGGAATCTTCTTCTCTTTATGGAGGTTGGATAACTGGGATTGGCCCTAGATATTGCCCATCAATAGAAGTTAAAATCATGAGATTCCCTGAACGCGAGAGGCATCAGATCTTTATAGAGCCTGAAGGATGGAAGAATAATGAGATGTATGTTAGTGGTCTCTCTAATAGTCTTCCAGAAGATATACAGACAATCATGATAAGGACTATACCTGGCCTTGAAAAAACACATATTACTCGTTTTGCTTATGCCATAGAATATGATTGTCTTGTACCCACTGAGTTAAAGTTAAGTTTAGAGACTAAAAGGATAGATGGTCTCTTCACTGCAGGTCAGATAAATGGAAGTTCTGGCTATGAGGAAGCCGCAGCCCAGGGAATAATTGCAGGAATAAACGCAGCTCTTAAAGTGAAAGGTGAGGCTCCTTTTATATTGGATAGATCCGAATCATATATTGGTGTTCTAATAGATGACCTTGTGACCAAGGGGACAGAGGAACCTTACCGTATTATGACCTCCAGGGCTGAATACCGTTTACTCCTGAGACACGAGAATGCTGATATACGCCTTTCTGAGAAAGGTTTTCGTTTAGGACTTCTCTCCCCTCCTAGGTACAAGGAGTTTTGCGAAAAAAAGGTTTTAATAGAAGAGGAAATAAAACGCTTGAAGACTAGTGAGATAGTCCCTTCAAAAGAGATAAATAACGCTCTTGAGAGCATAGGGACTCCCCCTCTAAAGAAACCTATTCCATTGGCTGAGCTGTTGAGGAGACCAGATGTAGATTATAGAGCCGTTGATATACTCCTCCCTAGTGAGTTTAAATTATCTGCCGATGTAATTCATGAAGTTGAGACAGAGATAAAGTATGAGGGATATATAAGCCGTCAGCTAAATGAGGTAGAGCGATTTAAGCGAATGGAAGAACGCAGAATCCCATATGATCTTGATTATAGTAAGATCCCTGGCCTTTCTAGCGAGGCTATAGAGAAATTAGAGAAAGTTCGACCAATCTCCTTTGGACAGGCTAGTCGTATATCTGGTGTTTCGCCAGCAGATATATCTATTGTCATGATCTATATGGAAGAACAACGAAAGGGGAAACGGGGTTGAAGATCTCTGAACTAATGAAGGATGGCGGAAGAAAACTCGGAATAACCTTCTCCAATGATGAACTAGTTAGCTTTGAGGCATATAGGCGATTATTACTTGAAGGAAATAAAATAACGAATTTAACAGCTATAACTGATGATGAGGGTATGGTGATAAAACACTTTTTAGATTCTGTAGCTCCTTGCCTAGTATGTGGTTTTTGTGATGGTATGAATGTGATTGATGTAGGTAGCGGTCCAGGATTGCCGGGAATTCCTTTGAAAATACATGTACCCAGTCTTAAATTAACCCTATTAGATTCTATTAAAAAGAAAACGAATTTTTTAAAGTCTTGTTGCCATGAATTAGGTCTTCATGATGTAGCCGTAGTTCAGGGACGTGCTGAGGAATTTGGCAGGAAAGAAGGATTCCGTGGTTCATATGATAGGGTTGTGGCTCGTGCTGTGAAACCCCTTAATGTTCTTGTGGAATTATGCATACCATTTTTAAAGATAGGAGGGTTCTTCCTCGCCTTGAAGGGCCCAAGCATAGATGAAGAGATAGAAGCAACTTTAGAAGGCCTTGAAGTTATAGGGGGCCGTATCATTGAAAAGTTTCATTATGTTCTTCCATCTGAGGCAGGAGAAAGATGCATATTGGTTATAGAGAAGGTTAAGGAGACCCCCTCTTCGTATCCACGCAGGCCTGGAATTCCCGAGAAACGTCCTTTGTAGCTACGATTATTAAGAGAAAAGTTTTCTTTTTTTAGAAGGAGATATGTTGATATATGGCGAAGTATTATTCATCTGCTAGGCAGATCGATTAAGGGACGGTGATAGTATGTTAGGAAGGTTATGGGGTGCAGGAGAGAAGAACAAGGATAAGATGGTTGTTGAGAAGGTGCCTCTTAATCTTATCTCCCCCAGTCCCTATCAGTCTCGAACCATCTTCAATGAAAAGGAACTGGAAGATCTAGCTGTTTCCATAAAAGAGCATGGGATTCTTCAACCACTCATACTTCGTAAAAAGGATGAGAATTATGAATTAGTTGCTGGTGAGAGACGGTTACGTGCCGCTCGTATAGTGGGATTAGAGGAGGTCCCCTGTATAGTACGGTCCTTTTCTGATGAAGATGTAGCAGTCCTTGGACTTATAGAAAACCTTCAAAGAAGCGATCTCCATTATTTAGAGGAGGCAAATGGCTACGAGAAGGTCCTTAATAAATTTAACTTGACCCAGCAAGAATTGGCTGATCGGATCGGTAAGAGTCAATCAACCTTGGCAAACAAGTTACGTCTTCTGAAGTTATCCAAAAGGGTCCAGGATATTATCATAGAGAATGAAATCTCTGAACGCCATGCTAGGGCTCTCCTTAGTCTCGATTCAGAAGAGTTACAGCTTAGAGTCGTAGAAGAGATAATAAATAAGAATTTGACTGTTCAATCTAGTGAGAAAATAATTGCAGCGCTTAATAGTACAACCGAAGACGAGAGTATTCACAAGGGGAAAAACATTGTTAAGATCTTTAAGGATTTGCGCCTTTTCTTGAATTCCATGAGGTTTATTGTAGATGAATTGCGCGGTACAGGTACTGATGTCATGATGGAGGAATTTGATGAAAAGGATCACTATGAGGTCCGGATTCGTATTGCGAAGGACCAGAAAGGGGCGAGGTGATGAGAATGGGAAGGGTTATTGCTGTTGTTAACCAAAAAGGTGGCGTTGGGAAAAGCACAACAGCGGTTAACCTTAGTGCCTGCATGGCAGAGCTGGGTAGGAAGGTTCTCCTCATCGATGTGGACCCGCAGGGGAACGCTACCAGTGGAGTTGGTGTGGATAAAGGTAAGGAACCCCCGTGTATCTATGAAACCTTGATAAATGAAAGACCAATTAATGAAATTATTAGAGATACTCAGATAGATGGGTTCTCGATCGTACCTGCTACTATAGAATTGGCAGGTGCTGAAATTGAACTAGTATCAATGATGTCTCGCGAGCTCAGATTGAAGAGCGCCTTAGAGGCGGTAAAGGACTCCTATGATTATATTTTAATAGATTGCCCTCCCTCTCTAGGATTATTGACTCTTAATGCATTGAGCGCAGCTGATTCTGTTTTAGTCCCCATTCAATGTGAGTATTATGCTTTAGAAGGTTTGAGTCAGCTTTTGAGGACTATAGATTTAGTTCAGAAACATATTAACAAGAAACTCGAGATTGAGGGGGTTCTTTTAACCATGTATGATCCCCGAACTAACCTGGCTGAACAGGTTAGCTCAGAGGTTCGTAATTTTTTTAAAGATATAGTCTATAAGTCTGTGATACCTAGAAATGTTAAGCTGAGCGAGGCTCCGAGTTTTGGACAACCTATAATCCTGTATGATGATAAGTCCAGAGGGGCTGAAGCATATAGGAATCTAGCAAAGGAAGTTGTAAACCGGAACATAAGTAAGTGAAAAGGGAGGT
Organism: Firmicutes bacterium UBA5435; assembly: GCA_002426645.1. Taxonomy (GTDB): domain Bacteria; phylum Bacillota; class UBA5435; order UBA5435; family UBA5435; genus UBA5435. Next base: position 8,256 of record DIRN01000066.1, read on the forward strand.
GACCGCTGGTGAGTAGGAAGAGTTTAGGCAAGGGGCTTGCAGCTTTAATACCAGAGGCTGGTTTGGGAAGGGAGTCCATAGCTGATGATAAGGAAGGGAAAAGAGTACAGGAAATAAGGGTTGATGAGATTCGCTCGAATCCTTTCCAACCAAGAAAGGATTTTGATGAAGAGAGTTTAGCAGAATTAGCTGAATCCATTAAAAGTTGTGGGATAATTCAACCCATAGCCGTGAGGCCCCTTCCATCAGGCGGCTATGAACTTGTTGTTGGTCAACGCCGATGGCTAGCTGCTCAGAGGCTGCACTTTTCGCATATTCCAGCTATTCTTTTAGAATTAGATGATCTTGATATGATGAAGTATGCTCTTGTGGAAAACCTTCAACGAAAGGATTTGAATCCTTTGGAAGAAGCACAAGCTTATAGCAGTCTTATGACAGAGCATGGGCTTACCCAGGAGGAGTTAGCGTCTGCCGTTGGTAAAAGCCGCTCTACTGTAGCGAATTTTTTACGTCTTCTCTCCCTTCCCCATGAAATAAAGGAGAGTGTTTCACGTGGAACAATTACTATGGGACATGCTCGGGCTCTCCTAGGCGTAGACGAACCAGCAGCTCAAAGGCGGATATGGCTGGAGGTAATTAAGGGAGACCTTTCAGTGAGAGAGACAGAGAAACTAGTTAAGCGATGGCGCGAGGGCGATATTTCCCGGGAAATATCTAAGAAATCCGCATTTCCTAAAAAGCCACCGGAAATAGTTCGAATAGAAGAGCATCTGCAACAGACCTTTGGAACTAAAGTGAGTATAAAGACGGGAAAGAGACGCGGAAAGATAGAGATAGAATACTATGGAATGGATGATTTAGAGAGAGTTCTCGAAATACTTTATGGTCAAAGGTGAAAATTCAGGAAATGTTCCACGTGGAACATTTCCTATAGGAGTTTGTGGAGGGAGAGAATGGGAAACGGGAATGTAATAGATATAATATCGCAGAATGGAGAACTTCTTCTCCTTGCTTTTATATTCACAAGTATAATCTTAGCTCTTATAATCCTAGGAATTAACATGATCAAGCTATGGAATCTCCATAAGAATCTGGAAAGAGTAAATCCAGGAACAGAGGCCTTTTTAAAGGATTTCATCAACGAGGTAGAGAGTTTAAAAGAGTCTCTTAATCATATAGATGAGCGTTTAACATATCAAGAAGAAATTCTTCCTTTATGCCTTAAGAAGGTGGGTCTCGTGAGATATAAAGCCTTTGATTATGTAGGTGGAGATCAAAGCTTCTCCGTTGCTCTCCTAGATGATAATAGGAACGGATTTGTTATTAGCGGAATCTCTGGGATTGATGAATGTAGGGTTTATGCGAAACCTCTGGTCAATGGTACCTCTAGTTATAATCTTTCTGCAGAAGAGAAAGAAGCAATAAAAAGAGCTTTAACAACCCAGGACTCTAAATAGAATCACAGGTTTAAAGGATGGTGCAGAATAAGTGGCTAAGGAAGGGATAAGAAAGATTATAGCCAGGGCTAAGAAGGAAAAAATAACTTTCATGGGGATCCCCGGTGCCCGGGGTGAGGTACGCACTATCACAGTCACAACCTTTCAATTGTATTCATTCCTTTTCTTTTTCCTCTTCCTTTTCACGACATTTTTCTCTCTATATGCAATATTTTTATTGCGATTAAATGAATCAGATAAGATAATAGAATACCAGACAGAGGAGATAGGTACTCTATTAGAAGAGAAAGAATCCTTGGAAGTCATAAATGACAGACAACAAGAAGAGATCAAATCCTTATATGAAAATAGCAATGACCTTAAGAGACAAATAGAACGACTTAAGGAACTCAAACTAGAGATAGAAGGCATTATAGATACAACTCCTACAACCATATCATTGCCCCAGACAATAGGAGAACCTTATCTTGATGGTAAGGGAGGAGGAACCTTACAGACTGGATCTCTTCTCCAGGAAACCCAGGCCATATTAACTCTTTTGATGAGACAAGCACCCCAGATAGAGCAGGATTTCCTTAGGTTAAAGTCAACAGTTATGGAACAGAGACGAAGATATGACCACACACCATCTATTTGGCCGGTAGAAGGTAGGATATCTTCTCGCTTTGGGAATAGGACACACCCAATAACAGGAAGATTACATCACCATACAGGTATAGATATAGCAGTTAACACAGGTACCTCGGTAAAGGCTACGGCAGATGGGGTTGTGTACTTCGCAGGCTTTGATTCGGGTTATGGTTATATGGTAATTATCGACCATGGATATGGACTCAAAACATTATATTCTCATAATTCCAAACTATTAGTTAAAGAAGGAGAATTCATTAAGAAAGGCAAGGTAGTGGCTTTATCAGGAAGCACAGGCGTGTCTACAGGCCCTCATCTTCACTTTGAAGTCATTCTTGATGGAGGTCCTGTAGACCCATTGAGGTATCTTAAATAATGGATAAAAGAGTATACTATAGAGAAAGGAGCGGTGATTAGTCATGTTTGGGAGGAGGGAACCACCTGTGGATAGAAAAACAGTAGATACACTCATTGGTAAAGGCATGGAATTCCAAGGGAACCTCATTGGTCAGGGCTCTTTGCGTGTGGAAGGAAAGATTCAAGGTGAGGTTATAACTAATGGGGATCTCTACATAGGTGAGACTGGGATTGTTAGGGCGGATATTAAAGCGCACAACGTGATAGTCGCCGGTGAACTCAATGGAAATATAGAATGTGCGAAGCGGCTTGAGGTAGCTTCTACAGGCAAGGTTTTCGGGGATGTGAAGACTACTGTCCTTGCTGTAGAAGAGGGCGCCATTATTAAGGGAAATGTAGAGATGAAAACTAAAAGCGATGATACACAAAATGGCCTTAAAGTCCTTAAGTCTGCCAAGGATGTAGTAGAGAAGGGAGATACATGATCTATAAAGATAGAGAAGATGCTGGTCAGGTTATAGCTCAAAAACTTATCAGGTATAATAAAGAAGATGGAATAGTGCTGGCTCTTCCTAGGGGTGGTGTGCCAGTAGGCGCTCAAGTAGCACGAGCTTTAAAGTTACCATTAGATATAGTAGTTCCTAGGAAATTAGGTGCGCCTGGAAACCCGGAACTTGCTATAGGGGCTATAGGTTCAGGAGGAGTAAGATTTTTAGATGAAGAACTGATAAAGAGATTACGAGTTACTAAAGAATATATTGAGGAAGAGACAGAAAGACAGCTTCAAGAGATGGATAGGAGGCTAAAGAGGTATAGAGGGGACCTCCCTCCCCTACGAATACGTGATAAGAACGTAATATTAGTAGATGATGGAATTGCTACAGGCTCTACAATGATAGCTGCTATTATGGGCATAAAGTCTTTAGGACCGAAGAAAGTGATCGTTGCAGTGCCAGTGGGGCCCAAGGAGACTATTCCCCACCTACAGAGAGAAGCTGACTTAGTAATATTTGCTGCTACCCCAGAACCTTTTTACGCGGTGGGACGATTCTATGACGATTTTAGGCAGGTAAATGATGAAGAGGTTATAAATTTACTTAGCGAATTCAAGAATTGAATACGAGGCGCTATATGGGTGATAATAATGTATAAGAGGATATAAATTAATTCCTCTTAAAAGTCACCTTAAAGTAGGGAGGTATAAGCGGCATTTATGAAAGGTACCGTAGCAGTAAGCCAAGACCTAACAAATGTAAGAGACGCCCTTGAAAGAGACGGTTATAGGGTTATAGATCTTGATGAAAAAGGGATGGAAGCGGATCTCATTATTATGAGTGGTATGAAAAGGGATATCCTTGGAATACAGGATATAAGGGTTGATGTACCAGTCATTGATGCGTCTGGTAGACAGGCTGAGGAGATCCTCTATGATGTAGAAAAACGCATGAACCTTAAAGAATAGTTTCTCCATATAGAACGCGGCTATTTGACCGCGTTCTATTGGAATTCGATTTAAATAAGTCCTTTAAGGGCTGTACAGATGCTGGCAACTACTACTGAAGACATTTTCATGACCAGACTCAGACGGGTATTTTGGAGAACCACATACTCCATAAAACCCTTTACATTAACGACTCCAGTCATGTGGATGTCACCTACTGGCGGTAGCACCTTATTTACTCCTGCCCCTGGGATAAGGGGTCCACTCTGTAGGGTGATATGACCTACAGCTTCTGGACTACCTAGAGAAGCATCAATAGCGATTGTAAGGGGTTTTATTGGGAGCTTTTTAATGGATTCAATATGGCTTTCTAGGTTAAGTGCATGTATAGGCTCATCGAGACATCCCATTATAATAAGATCTTTAAAAGAGGATTCCTTTAGTTTACTGCCGACTAAAGGTCCCAAAGCATCTCCAGTGGAACGATCAGTCCCTATGCAAAGTATTAAGAGAGGTTGATTAGGAATACGTCGTAAAGAGGATACATAATAACGTAACCGCTGCCCAAGGCGTATATGAGCGTTAGGGTCATGACTTGGTACCCTCTCACAGATATTTAGTTCTTCTACAGCTGTATCTTCGCTCTTGAAGAGCTTACGGAACAAAGAGAACACCCCCTAGTAAGGGATTAGATATACTTGAAGGGGTCCCTATAACCCGGCAATAGTGAAGACCGCTTCTATAAAAGTATATGATTTATAAGAGGTTTCTATTCCTTAGAGTTCCTGCATATTCATATAAGAGATGGTCAGGAAAGGAGCGGGAACTATGTTTATTAAGGAGTCTAGAACAGCCTCTAATATCGCTATGTCATATATTGGGGCAGTAGTAGGGGCAGGATTTATCTCAGGCCAGGAGAATCTGAAGTTCTTTTTACCTTTTGGAATCAATGGGATTCTTGGAACTCTTATGGCAGGTATACTCTTTGGTGCGATAGGCAGCATTATCTTACAAATATCATATAGATTACGCGTGTCATCTTATAGGGATTTAATCATACATGTAATGGGCCGGAGACTTAGTGCGGTCATAGATCTTGCTCTTATTTTCTTTCTCATGGGAACCCTGGGGGTCATGCTAGCTGGCGCAGGGGAACTCTTTAAAGCAGAATTTGCATTTATGGAGATTATAGGGGTTTTATTTACTGTAGCCTCGCTCATAATCGCATTAAGTTACGGCCTTGATAGCATACTATGGATAAATCGAAGGTTGGTACCGTTACTTATATGTATAGGCCCGTTGGTAGCAGCTATTGCCATATGGAACTGGCCTGGTGTGGCTCAAGTTCAAAGCAACTTAAATTATGATAAATTTCATCTCCTTCCAGGAGCATGTACTCTTTCAGTTTTATTATATGTCTCATATAATCTACTCCTTTCTCTATCCTTTCTAGCTGCCTTAGGTGGAGAAGTCCAAGGAGAAAAGGCAGCTATAAGTGGAGGCTGGATAGGAGGTATTATCCTTGGATTTATGGCTGGTATGAACCAACTTGCTATTCATCTCTATAAAAGAGAGATCGCAGGAAGCGAATTCCCTATGTTATTGTTGGCAGGTAATTATAGTTCTCTTCTACAAGGTCTTTACATTTTCACGTTATGGGCAGCTATCTTTACCACAGCTTTGAGCAACTTATATGGTCTGTCACGACGTTTAGGAGATATGATAGGTTGTGATTGGAGGTCGACTGTAGGTCCTTTATTGGGAATAGGGATTCTCCTTTCACGTGTAGGTTTTAGCAATCTTATAGGGATAGTCTATCCCATCTTTGGATATATAGGATTATCTTTTATTATTATGGTTATTGTAAAATCTCCTATGAGAGAACGCCACCTTTGGTTCTTCTTTCATAGGCGAGATTAAGATGCGGAGGAGAGTCATGGCTATTGAGAATCGAAAAAATTCATATATTAATATAGTAATAGCAGCTATTATACTTGTTATAGCGATGATAGGAGGTTTTTATTCAGGTCAGGCCTTCAGGGAATTGGAACGAGTCTCTAAACCCCTATCCATATCAGGTGTATCTTTTCAGGGTATGAAGAGAGGAGAAGCAATGCATGCTTTGAATATGCTATGTGATAAACTCTCTTATTATCCAGTTCAACTAGAATATGAAGGCGAAGTTTGGACCATATTCCCTAAAGATGTATCATTCTCAATAGATTCTAAAGAGACGTTAAAAGAACTTATGAATATTGGTACTAAAAGTTTTATTTTCTTTTGGCATCGTGATCCGGAACCTATAAGTCCCCAGAGACTTATACCAAAATATACTCTTGATAGGGATGCTCTTGCTGCCAAATTAGAAGAAATCAATGAAAAGATCCGCGTACCAGCGCGAAACGCCTTCTTTATTATAGATAAATATGACAAGGTAAAGATCAGTAGCGGAGTATCTGGCCGTAGTATTGATATTGATAAGACCATTGCAAAACTTTTAGAAGCTTTCTTGGATTTAGATGAAAGAAAGATTTATATAGAAATAAAGAAAGAAGAACCTGTTGTATACGGAGAAACTCTTCAGCAGATGGGGATATCAGAACTTATAAGTTCATATTCAACTAAATTTCGACTCTCGCAGGAGAATCGAGCCTATAATATATCCCTTGCAGCACAGATTATTAATGGGATTATCCTTGCTCCTGGCGAGGTCTTCTCCTTTAATAAGGTTATAGGGCCACGGGATGAAAATTCGTTATTTAAGGATGCTCCACAGATAGTAGGGAATGATATGGTTGAAGGAATAGGAGGTGGTATATGCCAGGTCTCAACCACCCTCTATAACTCGGTTCTCTTAGCGAATCTAAGGATACTAGAGAGATATAAGCACTCTGTACCTGTGGGGTATGCTCCCATAGGTACAGATGCAACTGTTGCCTATGATTATCTAGACCTTAAATTTCAAAATACTAGGAAAGAATATATACTTATCACAGCTGGAGTTGAAGGGGAGATCTTTATAGTAAAGATTTATGGTAAAAAGAACCCTGGTATTGAAGTGGAGGTGGTATCTTCAAAGAAAGAAATAACAAAGACAGGGGATACCAATTTAGAGATAAAAGAAGATGATACCCCTGCTTATCGTATAATTGTAGAGCGAATTATTAAGAGAAACGGAATAGAGATGATGAGGGAGATCATATCTGAGGATATATATAATTACCAAATTTAGGAATAGGCGTCATTTGAAAGTCATCCATTTCTGGATCGTTTCCGAATGATAAGAATAACAGTCTTCTTTTTTTTCTTTAGATAAGGGTTCACTAAGCGTTGGATGAGTTTCATTATTTTCTCCGTTCAGCTCCTCTTTGAACGGATCTCCCCTCCTTTTCACATCAGGTATGAGATATATAATATATCTCTTATCACCAATATATGTATCTTTTATTTGTTGTGTTCCAAATCTTAAAAATCCAGAAGGAATTTTTTCTTTAATGTAGAAACTATATACTTATAATCCGGATGAGTCCCTGAGGAGAGACTTCGTTATTATAAAGCGAAGCGCCGAAGGAGCAAGTCTATAAGGCTAAAAGCAGCGCCTTATAGATGAATCTCTCAGGCCAAAGCACTCTGGGAGGACGGAACTCTGGAAAGGTTCCTGCTCATGGCCCTCTAGCCATGGAGAGGACGCCGAAGGGGTAATCCCTCTTAAGGGGGGAGGAAACTCTCAGGCCGTGGAGACAGGGTAAATGCGCTATATATACCCCTGTCTTTTTCTTTTCAAAGGGGATTAGGAGGTAAGAATAAGATGTCAAAGAGAACACCATTTTATAATTTTCATGTGGAGGCAGGAGCTAAGTTCACAGAATTTGGTGGCTGGGGAATGCCAGTGAGCTATTCTGGTATCCTAGAAGAGGCAATGGCTGTGCGAACCTCATGCGGACTCTTCGATCTTTGCCATATGGGAGAGTTTATTTTGACTGGGGAAGATTCGGGAAAGTTTCTAAATAGGGTCACTACCAGGGATGTAACTAAGTTGGCTCCAGGAGAAATAGTATATTCCCTTTTATGTACAGAAGAAGGCGGAATAATTGATGATATACTCATATACCGCTTTGATGATAAGGGAAGTCCAACATACATGGTGGTAGCAAATGCAGCAAATACAAGTAAAGATTTAGAATGGCTCATGGCTCAAGAACATCGTAGTGAGGCCATAGAGATTCAAGATAAGTCACAGGAGATTGGTCTACTAGCAATACAGGGCCCGAAATCTCCTGAGATTCTTGCTCAGCTAACTGAGGAAGAACTCTCATCTCTCACCTATTACACATTTCGCATGATGAAGGTTGGGGGGGTCGATGCTTTAGTCTCTAGAACAGGTTATACTGGAGAGGATGGGTTTGAGATATACTTTAATCCATCAGAGGGACTCCAGCTTTGGGATAAACTCCTTAGCGCAGGCTCTATTATTCCAGTAGGTCTTGGCGCTAGAGATGTATTACGTTTAGAAATGGGTTATACCCTCTATGGAAATGATATAAATGAGGACACAGATCCTCTAGAAGCTAGGATCTCGTGGACTATAGCGTGGGAAAAGGATGAATTCATTGGTAAGGAAGCGCTCCTACGCAAGAAGGAAAAAGGGGTAAGCCGAAGGTTAACAGCTTTTGTTATGGATGAGAGGGGTGTACCGCGTCATGGTTCTCCTATATTCTATGAAGGGTCGGAGATAGGAAGAGTCACTAGCGGGACCTATAGCCCATATATGAAGAAAGAGATAGGTATGGGCTATTTGCCTATTGAACTTACTTCTCCTGAAACCAGGATAGAAGTTGATATCAGGGGGAAGGTGAGGAAGGCTCATGTAGTAAAGACTCCCTTCGTACCCTCGCGAGTAAAGAAGAGTAAATAACAAACGAAAGGAGAATTCAATTATGTACAGTGAAGATATGAAGTATACCCAGGAGCATGAGTGGGTACGTGTTACAAATGGAGAAGCAGTCATTGGTATTACTGATTATGCTCAGAGTGAAATGGGTGATGTGGTATATGTGGAAGTTCCAGAAGTCGGGAAAAAGGTACAAAAGGGAGATATACTAGCAACATTAGAATCAGTTAAGGCAGTTTCAGAGGTGTATGCTCCTATTAGTGGTGAGGTAATAAAGGTAAATGAAGATTTGAGTTCTACTCCTGAACTTATAAATGAGGATGCCCATGGGAAGGGTTGGATAGCTGTTATAAAGTGGGAAAAAGAAGATGACTTCAAGGATCTCATGGCTGCCACAGAGTACGAAGGTTTTCTTAAGGACGGTGAGTAACCCATGGATTTCATACCCAATACCCGGTTAGATGAGGAAGAGCTCTTAAAAGTAGTAAGAGCCAGTTCCATAGATGAGCTCTTTGAGGATATCCCTGAAAAGATACGTTTGAGGCGGGCTCTTGAACTCCCGCCTTCTCTAGATGAGAACTCCCTCATATCACACATGGAAGATATAGCTAGAGATGTAAAAAAGGGGAGCGCGATCTTTTTAGGTGCAGGGGCATATGATCACTTTATCCCTACTGCAGTAGATCATATTATATCTCGCTCTGAGTTCTATACCTCTTATACCCCATATCAACCAGAGTTGAGCCAGGGAACTCTTCAGGCTATGTATGAGTATCAAAGCGCTATATGTGAGTTAACAGCTTTGGATGTGGCTAATGCCTCTATGTATGATGGGGGGAGCGCTCTGGCTGAGGCAGCTAAGATGGCAGCAGAAGCTACAGGTAGAAAGAAGATTCTCATCCCTAAGAGTCTACATCCTTCTTATAGGCAGGTGGTGGATACATACCTGGCTCATATGGGATATATTCTCCAAGAGATAGAATATAGGGATGGTGTAATAGATCTGGAACTCATCGAGGAGAAGGTAGATGACGATACTGCTTGTCTCCTCCTACAACAGCCTAACTTCTTTGGCTCTTTAGAAGATGCACTTGGTATTAGCGAGATCGTTCATAGGAGCGGAGCTCTTCTAGTCGCTTGTGTAAATCCCATATCCTTAGGGCTTTTACAGCCCCCTGGAGAGTATGGTGCTGATATAGCTGTAGGCGAAGGACAACCCTTAGGCCTTCATTTGAACTTTGGAGGTCCATACTTAGGATTTATGGCATGTAGTCAGAAGCTTGTAAGGCGTTTACCAGGGCGTATAGTTGGTAAGACTCTTGATACAGCAGGAAAGGAAGGTTTTGTTTTGACCCTTCAAACACGAGAACAGCATATTCGTCGTGAGAAGGCTACCTCGAATATATGTTCTAATTCATCTCTTTGTGCTCTGGCTGCTGTTGTTTATCTTTCTCTAGTAGGTAAAGAGGGACTCCGTGAGGTAGCTACTACGTCCTTGCAGAAAGCCCATTATACGGCGTCTTCTCTTCAGAAGATAGGTTTTGAGCGTCTCTTTAAGGCGCCATTTTTCAATGAATTTGTAATGGATTCTCCTATTGATCCTATTAAGGTTAATGAAGTCCTTCTAAAGGAAGGTATCATAGGAGGCCTGCCTTTAGGAAGGTATTATTCAGAACTTCCTAATGCCATGCTCTTCTGTGTCACTGAGAAGAGGACAAAGGAAGAGATAGATCGACTTGTGAGAGTATTGGAGGGAATATTATGAGACAACCATTCATCTTTGAATTGAGTTCACCAGGACGAAGGGGAGCCTCTCTTCCACCTTGTGATGTTCCTGAAGAGAAGATAAGTGATCTCATCCCTGAGGCCATGTTGCGTAAATCTCCTCCAAGGCTTCCAGAGGTTTCAGAGGTAGACGCAGTACGCCACTTTACTCGACTCTCTAGGAAGAATTATGGAGTAGATATAGGGTTTTATCCCCTTGGGTCATGTACAATGAAGTACAATCCTAAGGTTTCTGAGAGAGCCGCATCTTTTCAGTCATTCCTTGATATCCATCCTTATCAGGATGAAGAGACAGTCCAGGGAGCTTTAGGTCTTATGTATGATCTTGGTAAGTATCTTTGTGAAATAGCAGGTGTAGATGATATTACATTTCAGCCTGCAGCTGGAGCTCATGGTGAACTCACAGGTTTAGCTATGATAAAGGCATATCATTCTCACAGGGGTGATGATAGGAAGAAGGTTCTTATCCCTGATTCAGCCCATGGAACTAATCCAGCTAGTGCTGCTCTTTGTGGTTATGAGGTAGTTAAGGTCCCTTCAAATGAAAGAGGTGGCGTGGATATTCAGGCCCTAAGAGACCTTACTGATAATAGCATTGCTGCACTTATGCTTACGAACCCTAATACTCTAGGTCTCTTTGAGGAAGATATACTAGAGATTGCAGAGATTGTCCATGGAAATGGAGGGCTTCTATATTATGATGGTGCTAATGCCAACGCTATTTTAGGATTTGCAAGACCTGGGGATATGGGCTTTGATGTAGTTCACTTTAACTTACACAAGACCTTTTCAACTCCTCATGGCGGCGGAGGTCCAGGGGCGGGCCCTGTAGGAGTTAAAAAGAATTTAGCACCATTTCTTCCTGCTCCAACAGTGGAGAAAAAGGATGGGAAGTATTATTTAGACGATGATAGGCCTCTGACTATAGGTAAGGTCAGCACATTTTATGGTAATTTCAATGTGTTAGTAAAGGCTTACACCTATATTCGGGCTTTAGGTGCTGAAGGCTTGAAGCGAGTGGCAGAGATATCTGTTCTAAATGCTAACTATTGCATGGAGAGGTTAGAGGAGTACTATCTACTTCCATATGAGCGACGGTGTATGCATGAGTTCGTGATTTCAGCTAATAAGCAGAAGCGAAATGGAGTAAAGGCCCTTGATATAGCTAAGCGTTTAATGGATTTTGGGTTCCATCCTCCTACTATTTATTTTCCTCTCATTGTCCAAGAGGCTCTGATGATAGAACCTACAGAGACGGAGAGTAAAGAGACTTTAGATGCCTTTATAGAGGCTATGATAAACATAGCTAAAGAGGCTGAAGAAACCCCGGAAGAGGTGCTTGAGGCACCACATACAACCCCATTGGGACGATTAGATGAAACCCTAGCTGCTAGGAAACCTGATCTTAGGTGGATCCCTAATGAGTAAGGTATGGAGGTACTTGAATACAGGTAAAGGTCGTGGTGGGATGAATATGGCCACAGATGAGGCTATTATGATAGCTCTGTCTCGTGGCCTGGTCTCCCCTACCTTGCGTATCTATGGATGGTCTCCCCCAGCTATATCCATAGGATATTCTCAACGCTTTTCAGAGGAGATAAATAAAGAGGCGTGCCATGAGCATAATGTTCAATTAGTACGCAGAGCCACTGGGGGAAGGGCAGTCCTCCACCAATATGAGGTGACATACTCTATTATCTTTAAAGAGGGCGAGGAATCATTAAAAGGTGGTATCATGGCTACATATAAGAAGCTTAGCCAAGGGATACTTCGTGGTCTAGAAATATTAGGTGTGGAAGCACACATGGTTACACCAAAGATCAAGAAGGGCTCTTTGCGAGGTGCATGTTTTGATGCTCCGTCATGGTATGAAATAGCTGTAGACGGACGTAAGCTAGTAGGTAGTGCTCAGGTGCGCAGAGGAGGATTTGTTCTCCAACACGGTTCTATTCTCCTTGACCATGACGTTGATCTTCTTTTTTCTTTACTAAAGTCTCAAAAGGGCTTTTGGGGCGACGAAGATAAAGAGTCTTTCGCTAGAAAGATCGTTACTTTAAAGGAGTTAATGGATACAGAGCCATCATTCGATGCTCTCGGTCGGGCTCTTCGCCAGGGTATAAGCCAGATACTTTATTGCCAAATGGAAGATGGAGAATTAAGTCAGATAGAGGTGGAGCTGGCAGAAGAGATTACTGCTAATAAATATGATACAGATGAATGGCTCCGAAGATGCTAAACCATTGATACAGATCGTATAATTTTAACTGAATAGAAGAATTGATACATATTAAGACCCCTAATTTGGTTAATATATAAACATGGAAGTAAAATCATATGGGGGTGATGTATGTGAGCGATTGGTTAAGGCACATAGTTAGATTCATAGTTTCTGTGCTTGTGTTAATGGGGATTGGTTATGTAGTACCAGGTTTTGATGTAATGAACATTACAACAGCTGCCCTTGCCGCTTTGGTAATTACTGCTTTGGGTTACCTAGTGGAGTTAGTAATGGGGGAAAAGGTATCGCCATATAGCCGGGGAATAGTTGGGTTTATAGTATCAGCTATAGTCATATATGTGACACAATTCGTAGTTCCTGGTATGGGAGTTACTATAATAGGTGCTCTCTTGGCTGCCCTAATAATTGGGATAATTGATACCTTCATTCCTACTACATTACGATAGTAGGGAAAAGTAACGATATAGGCTCGCAGATCTGCGAGCCTATATTATTGCAGTACGTCTTTAACGCTTTTTTCAAATTTTCGTCTAGGGACCATAACTACTCTTCCGCACTGAAGACATTTTATACGAAAATCAATACCAGTGCGTATTATCTCCCACTTTTTAGAGCCGCAGGGATGCTCCTTCTTTAAGAGGACTATATCGCCTACTTCATATTCATGCATCTTTAATATCCTCCTTTTTTACATCTCTATCGAATATAACGTATTGTCTGGGATAGGGTATCTGGATATCGTATTCATCAAGGGTTTCTTTAATCCTTTTCCTTAATTCCCGCCCTATTTTCCACTGGGAAAGGGGTACTGTTTTAGCAAGTATACCTATGACTAATCCTGACTCTCCAAAGTCTTGTAATCCAAGTACATTAGGCCCTTCTACGATCTCAGGGAGTTCTTCCTTTGCTTTATCTAAAGCTCCTTGAATTATCCATATAACTCGGTTTATATCTTCCTCATAGCCTATCCTTACATTAAAGAGGACTCTCATCTTATCACCCATATGGTTAGTTACAGTCTTTATTTCTCCATTGGGGATTACATGGGCTTCTCCTCCAAAGTCCCTTATTAAAGTGGTCCTTAATCCCATCTCTTCTACTATTCCTGATACTCCTACTATTGTTACGTAATCTCCTATGTTGAATTGATCTTCTAGTAGAATGAAGAAACCTGTTATTATATCACGTACTAGGTTTTGCGCGCCAAAACCCACTGCTAAGCTAGCAAGTCCGGCTGCGGCTAACAGAGGACCTAGGTTTATTCCAAAGACTCCTAATATCATGGCAGAAGCTAAAAATATTAGGAGGTATCGTAGGACGCTCTTTAATAATGTGGTGAGCGTCTTGGCACGTTTTGGATCCATATGAAGCCCTTGACTTTTATTCTCGCTAAGCAATAGCCTTTCGACTAGTATATTAATAACTTTTAGCAATATAGAAGTAAAGATTAAAATGATGAATAGTTGTAATAGTTTGCTTCCAATAGTTGTTAAGAGCGGTTCGTGTTCATTAAAAAGCTCAGAAATTTTCTCCACACATCTGCCGTATTCCTTGTGGTAACGGCCACCTTCTTTCTTTAGAATATAAATTTAATAGTAGCACAAATACAATTAAAAGTCAAAAAATTTCCCGGGAAATATGTATTATTAATAGTATATATATCTTTAGGTAATCATATGACATTTGATCTTCTTAGTATAATTATTGGTACCATTGGTAGTAAGTGGTATACTGAACACAGGTTGTTAAATTTATTATTTTGGAGGTGAGGGACTATGCAAAAGAGAAGATTCTTTGATGCAGCTGCTATGGTAGGGCAACGGGGTATTAAGCATCGTTTAGATGCATGGAGAACAGAAGAACTTATATCTGAGATGGAGAGGGTAGGCATATCGGGTACTCTTATTTATCATGGAATAGCAAGGGAATATGATCCTATGTATGGAAACATGTCACTTCTTGAGGAGTTAAAGAAGAGCCCGCGTCTTTCAGGTTGCTGGGTCGGGCTTCCTCATCATATGGGGGATTTTCCTAGAGCAGCTGAATTCGTGGCAAAGATGCGAGAGAACTCAATTGTAGGGACTAAGCTCTTTCCAAAGCTAAACTTAATTCTTCAGGATGTATATTGGGGACAGGAGCGAGAGATCTCCTCAAATGATAAGATACGAATGGCTGCAGTGGATGGTAAGCCGTTAACGGATATTCTAGTTATTGATGCTCATGCTCATCTCCTTCATGATGGTGCTAGAGGCGTTGCTAGGTATCCGATGGCTCAATCAGAATAACGTGTATCAGCTCATGGCTTGGGATATTTGCTGATTCAGCAGGAGGCAATAGGATAACTAAAGCAGCAGGCTATGTTTTGGCATGGTACCATGGGGTTCAAGGGCTGTAAATCATATTATCCTAGAAACAATGTACCTTATAATGCTCCTCTTTATGATCCCTGGTGGGAGTATGCTAATGAACATAGGCTCTTCGCTCTCTTACACCTTTACTCAGGCGCTACTAACCATGTAAAGGAAATAGCTGATAGATATCCGGAAATATCTTTTCTGCTAGCCCATAGCGGCTCAAGTATGTCTACTGCAGAAGAACGCGTTAAGCTAGCGAAGGAGTTCAAGAATATATTTCTAGAGATAACTTATACTGCTGTTCCACATGGTTCAATAGAGTATATGGTTAAAGAACTAGGAGCAGAACGAATCATATTTGGAACAGATGCTCCTATGAGGGATCATAGACCGCAATTTGGTTGGCTCGCGTATTCTGATATATCTGAGTCAGATAAGAGGCTCATCTTTGGAGAGAACATGAAGAGAATACTAGATAGATGTAGGTTGTAATCTGTGCTCCTATCCCGCTGGAAAATATATAATAAATATTAATCACCATTTAAATTATGAATACATAAAATATACTATAATCTTTCCTGAGCGGGAAAAGGGGGTATAATTTATGGCAGAAGACTTTGATGTCAAAGCATTTTTGCAAGACTTTAGGGACTATTATAAAGATATAGAGGATAATGATGTTATCCAAAAATCTATTGCTTTAGCTGTAGCTCTTTCAACTGCGGTGGCTGCCTCAGCAGCTAAATCTAAATGCCAAAACGTTAACCAGAACGGTGTATCTAATAATTCAAATGTATAAACTGAATTTATACAAAGGCCTTGGGGAAACCCAAGGCTTGTATTTTATCCCACTGGAGTCAGTATACATTATCTTTGACTATTCCATATATCGCATGAGAGATATATGGAATAGTCAATTACTGCATTTTTCTTTTAAAAATCTGATATGTAATTATAGAAAGTATCACTACATATGCTAGGCCTATGAAGTAGTAGCCATTGTAGGAGAGTTGAAATATATCTTTTTTTATTATAGTTTGGTTCAAGGCTTTGGCAGGCCAAAAGCTAGGTTCAAAGGAGAATATGAACTCTTTTGCATCAGTGAAGAAGAGAGATACTATTGGGAAGATTATTAATGCGTTTAGAGCTTTTACTGCTGCGAACCCTTCAATCTTATTCGATGCCATGCAGTTTATGAGAAGAGCAGAGAGTGGAGCACCGAGGGCAGCAAGGAGAGATATTGATACGATTACTCCTGCTGGGAGAGTTGCTAGGTTTGAAAACCACATGACAAATGCTGTGCCTGCAAAGCTAAAGAGATAGGTGATAAATAACTTTAGCCCCATATAAAAATCAAAGCTAAGAGGAGCCACCCTAACAGCATAGAATATCTTGTCGTCTCTATCATCTAAGATAGAGAAGGCTGCAAGGACCCCTGTGATCTTAGCAGTGATCATGGATAGGGCTATGAGAATTATAGGATAGTATGGGGTAAGGTCGGTTCCAAGTCGTCCTCCTGCAATAAGGAAACGTCCGATAGCTGCTAATACCAACGGGTATGTAAGTAGGAACGCTGTTAGAGGATCCCGCATCCATCGTTTTATTTCATATATGAAATAAAAGATATAGAACATATCAACCCCCGCTTTCTTTCATAGCAAAATTTTCAAAACCTTTTCGAACTGCAAAGTAGAGCAGTACTCCTAAGACTACGAGATAGGTAAAGGCTATCCAAAAGTCTATCCTCTCAACCTGGCCTGTAGATGACAGGAGAAGGACTAATGCGTTCTTTGTAGGGTTAATATACTGTATATATCTTATCAAGTCTCCGCTAAATACTTTAATATATTCTAGTATAGTAGGTATAGCAAATATTATTGAGAACTTGAACATTCCCATAAGAAGGGTGGTGAAATCTTTAGAATTATAGGTGAGGATCACACCTAATTGGGCAAAGACAAAGGAACATAGGAGAACTGCACCAAAGATACCGAGTATATTAATTTCCATGCCTTTTACAAGAATACCGTAAAGTAAGAGTAGTAAGAGAGTTGTTATACTTGATGTCATAGTACCTAAGGTTTTTGCTAAGATATATTCACCTTTTTCAATGGGCAAAACCGAGATTGATTTTACTATATTTTCTTGCTTTTCAAAGAGCATTGATGCACCAATGAGTATTATGGACATTAGTGTAGTGTCAGTGAAGATCAGCAAAGGAAAGATAGCACTAATATCAGTTATTTCTATAAAATGGAGGATTATTATCCAAAGCAATGCAACTCCTAAGCTTGCTATGGTTATTCCATACTTCTTCATCCTTGTTATTTCACCTGAATAAAGAATTAAGAGTCTATTCACGTAGCTTCACCCCTGTCACTTTAATAAATATATCATCTAAGGTGGTCTCGCCACTATGTATAGTCACTATTTCTTTGGTCTTTAAGATCTCAAAGAAATGTTCATTCTCTTTTAATCCATCTATATCAAAGGTCTCTTTCTTTAAAAGTCCCTCATCTGTATACTCTAGATTAACTATACGTCTGCCGTAACGTAACTTTAGGTTCTTAGGTGAATCTATCTCCCGTACTTCCCCATCTGCTATAAATGCTACCCTATCACAGAGTTCATCAGCATCGTGCATAAGGTGAGTGGTGAGAAAAACAGTGCCTCCGTTATCTTTAAACTCTAAAATTATGTCCTTAATTATTCTAGAGTTTTTGGGGTCAAGTCCATTAGTAGGTTCATCTAGAAAAAGCATCTTTGGGCTATTTAGCATAGCGCGAACAAAGTTTAGCCTTACCTTCATGCCTTGAGAGAATTCAGCTACCTTTTTATCTCGGTCTTCCCATAATCCTACTCTCTTCATGAGTCCCTGGATATCTGTATGCTTTGGATAGAGCTTCATATAAAAACCCATGTTCTCCATTGCTGTAAGTTTACAGAAGTGAACAGGCATTTCAAAGCCTACGCCAACGTCATTAAAGAATTCTCTTCCATAAGAGTTTAGATCCTTCTCTTTGTACTTTATTTCTCCACGATAACCCTTTAAAATCCTGGTCATTATCTTCTGAGTAGTAGACTTACCAGCACCAGAAGGTCCGAGAAATCCGAAGATTTCACCTTCTCCAAACTCAAATGAAATGCCTTTTATAGTGTCTTCTTTATTCTTTGGATACCTAAATTTTAAATCTGATACCCTGAACATAATCTCTTACCCCCTTTATGGCTTTATCCCATTGATGATAATATCGAAGAATCCGTCTAGGGTCTCTAATATCTCTTCTATAGTCTTGTGTTCCCGATATAGCTTCTCAATGGCTATCTCTGAAGAGATTCCGTAGAGCAGTTTTCCTAGAAGCATTGCGTCTACATCCTTACGTATAAGGCCTTTCTCTTTATCTTTTTCGATTAAGGTGGCGTATAATGATTCCCCGCTTTTCTTCCTCATTTCAATAAAACCGAGCTTATCTCCCCCCGGTGAACTCAGATGTGCCCCTATCAAGCGATACTTGGGATAATCCTCTGCAAATTCTAAGCCTCTCTCAAAAGCCTTCCGAAAAAAATCAATGAATGGTATTTTGCCCATTAAGTTAAGTAGGTCACTCAGGTACTCATATTTCGTTTGTATGATGAGTTCTAATATATAGGTAAAGAGATCCTCAATTCCATTGAAATATTGATAGAAGCTCCCTCGGGGAATCTTGGCCCCTCTAACTATAGAGGCTACATCTGCATTGAAGCCTTTTTCTGCAAAAGCATCTATTGCAGAATCTATTATCCTTTCCTGTTTTTCTTTTGCTAGATTAAAGAATCTTTGTTTTGGCATGTCTATCCTCCTAAAGAGTTGACACACGTGTCATCTTTATTTTAATCCAAAGTGACACATGTGTCAACTAGTGTGAGTAAATAAAATAATATGAAATAGTCTTTAAGTCTGAATTGGCTACAAATTTTAATATATCTCTGTGTATCTAATTACTTATTGACGCTCTTAGAGTAAAATGACATATTAAAAGCAACAGGTAAGATTCGGAAATATGATATTCAAGCGATAAGGAGCTGTTAATATGGAACGTGATCTTTCAGGACTATCAGATGTTCTCCATGATCTCAAAACTTACTTTCAGAAAGATAAACGTATAATGTTAGTCTATATTGTCGACTCTTATGGATGAGTACTGAAGTCAGGTTACATTGGAGAGACCGAGCATGCGCTTTGCGGGCTATACGTAGAGAGTCTTATGACTCCAACAACCTATTTGGGTAAGAGGTCGCATGCAGCTGCTCAATTAGCAGGCATAGCAGCACTTATACGAGAAGTCGAATCAGATTTCACAGTCCAAGAGCTGCGAGAACTCTTAGCACAAACCGCTTCTCAAACTGGCAACCAGTACTTTCCTAATGTGAGTCGGGCAATCGAAAGCCTCTTGAATAAGTAGACATTATCCTATGACAAAAAGGGACGCTCCCCTTGTGTTATTTGGAAAACATGAAACAAAAGTATAGATATACTCCGGAATCTAATGAATTAACGAAAACACCCGAAGCTAGATTATGTTTCGTATATTGTAATAGATATTCGGCATTGAGCTATATGTATGGACTGATACAGATTTCGTTCCTTTCTTTATTAGTTACCTAGTTGGGGTGAATCTGTGGCTTAATTTTTATAGAAACAATTATTCATAAGGTTTAATAAGTATGTCTATACGAGGTTCTATAATAGGGATAACGCGGAAACAGGAGAACCCAGCGATATCCCTATTTACAATTTTAGTGTAGGAACTTTTCTAGATCTTCTTTAGTGTTCACCCTAAGTATATTTCTCATAATGGCGCTCAAAGTATCAGCATCCAATAATTCTAGTTTCTTTATATATTCCTCAGGTAAATACATGAACTTCTCTTTTAGTACTGGTAATGCAACTTCTTTTATACCGATATTCCTACCTTCTTTTACACCGGTACTTTTACCTTTCTCTAAGATCCTTTTATATCCGGCGGACTCTTCCATAAACAACATTTGCTCCACTAAGGAGCAGGTCATAGGTCCTTGACTGAGTACGCTTAAATTCTAGATTTAAAGGCTGAAGTTCTTCTACATCACTGGGGTACAGAATATAAGAGAGTAACACTTTTACTGTATTAGGTAGGTTTAAAGGTTGCTGTAGTTTTTAAGCTAAGCTATAAAATATATAGATTCATACTACGCAGTTTGTCTAACTCTACGGTATTTAGTTTGAGAATGCATTGGAAAAATTCACGATTTATGTTATGCTAGATAAAGAATTTAATAGCATCGCCCCCTTCTATTTCTATAGGTGAGACATATTATTTGAACTTACTCTGTATAGAATTCTTATCTTTGACGAGTACCGCTCACTCAACTATTCTAATTGAACCTTTGACTTTCAAGTAGCGGATATTATCTTTATAAAGAGGAAAGTTATGGATGACAAACGTATGCTTAGATTACTAGGCGAAGGCCCGTATCCCTTTCCCGTCGCTCAGATGTCAATAGCGACAGAGGCATTTAATTGGTCATTCATGGCTATGCTCTGTAAACTTAAAGATATTCCGTTGTTTCCCCGGGACTCACACCCATAGTAGCTACGAATTTATAATCCCATTCTCTCAACTAGCTATTCGTGTAGATAAAAACGTAATACAACATGGTCCTAATGGGATATTACCAGTTAACTCGTATGAAAGTCATGGCCTTGCAGAATTCTGCGACTCTTACGAAATGGTAGCATTGATGATAGATTATGAATTAATCCAAAATATTGCAGGCTCTATGTTCAACAAGACCTCCATTTTCTTCACAAATGATATCATTCCACTCCACGATGATCTAAAACTTTTGTTTCGATGGTTTATGGATGAGTGTGCGAATTCTCAGGTGGGAAGCAATTTTATATTAGAGACGCTAAGTACTCAAATTATTGTAACATTGCTTAGACGGGGCAAAAGCAATAAACCCTCCTCAGAGCATAATTGAATTTCTCATGGACTCATATTAAAATAAATATTCCTTAGAGGATCTCGCAAACATGAGCCCATATCATTTTATACGGATCTTTAAGAATGAAACTGGGAAAACTCCATATGAATACCTTGTAGATATCAAAATAGAAAAGGCCTGTAGCCTGTTGCGTAGATCTAATCTTTCTGTCACGGAAATATGTTTCCTTTGTGGTTTTAATAGTTCAAGTCATTTTTCTACTGTGTTCAAACAAAAAATTGGTGTATCGCCGTCTATGTACAGACAATTATAATTAGAAGGTATAAGCGTGTCAATTTGCCCATCATAGTCAAGGGAAGCAATATATACTTTTGAGACCAAGCTTCAAACCCACTAACTGAAAAAGTCAGGAGAGCGGAATTTACTTTTTCAATTAAGCCTTACTATTTTACTTTGTCCTTCGCCAAAATTTTACTTGCATACATGAACTGTAGATGGTATAATAAACATGTGTGTGTATATGCATATGATTCCCTGCTCCATGAGAGGACATGGGGCCGCTAGTCCGAAGGGAGGTGTTTTAAAATGGTACGAGTCTACGAAATGATGTTCATTATTTCTCCGAAGATAGAGACAGATGAGGAGATAACTGCTATCATTGAGAAGTTGAAAGGAATCATCGAAGATGGTGGCGGAAATGTAGCGAACATAAATAAATGGGGTCGACGTAAACTGGCCTATGAGCTAAAAGGGTTCACTGAGGGTCTCTATGTAGTTATGGAATTCGAGTGTGAAAGTGATGTAGCTAAGGAACTAGAGCGAGTAGTTAAGCTTACTGATGCTATCCTAAGGCATCTGATTATAAAACGTGATAAAGAATAAAGATACCAAGGCGGTGTTAAACCCATGTTGAACAGGATCGTATTAATAGGTCGATTAACGAGGGATCCGGAACTTAGATATACACCAAATGGAATTGCGGTGGCCAATTTTTCACTGGCGGTTGATCGTTCCTATACAAATCAACAAGGCGAGAGAGAAACTGACTTTATAAACATTGTTGTGTGGAGAAAACTTGCAGAGACCTGTGCGAATTATCTTGGGAAGGGACGCTTGGTTGCAGTCGATGGCTCACTTCAGGTTCGTTCTTATGAGACACAGGAAGGACAGAGGCGAACAGTCGCCGAA
Organism: Firmicutes bacterium UBA5435; assembly: GCA_002426645.1. Lineage (GTDB taxonomy): Bacteria > Bacillota > UBA5435 > UBA5435 > UBA5435 > UBA5435. The sequence goes on from DIRN01000066.1 coordinate 30,565, forward strand.
GTGGTAGCTGAGAATGTGAGATTCTTAGATAAGCCCAAAGATGCTTCGGATGTGCTTGAACCTGCTGGTGGGGATAATGATCCAATGAACGAAATACCATTCTAAATATATACTAAATCTCTAAGACATTTTGAAAGGGGGTGCTCTGGAGCAAGGGCATTAGTCTCTTGGACCAGAGAACTTTATTGCCACGAGATAGAATGAAGTCTAAGAAAGGGCGAAAAGGTAGGAAACGTGTTTGTAGCTTTTGCGTGGATAAAGTAGAAGCTATAGATTATAAAGAGATTGGGAAGTTACGAAGATACATTACTGAGAGAGGGAAGATACTCCCTAGACGTATATCTGGGAACTGTGCTCGACATCAAAGACAATTAACAGTTGCTATAAAACGTGCGCGGCACATAGCATTGCTTCCCTTTACTGCAGAATAAAGTCGAGAACACCTACTTAGTAGGGTTCTGATCTTCGAAAGAACATACATAGAAGAAGGAGGTGCTCTTTACCTCCTTCTTTTTGTTAGAAGTGAAATTAATTCCTAGCTCTTTTAGGAAGGACTTTTGTACCTTTATGAAGAATAGTTTATCTTTATAGAGAACGTCCCTTGGAGAGGACGGGAGGGAATTAATCGAATGTCAAGGGGAGAAATAGATATTGCGCGTAACTTTAAAACCATAGAGTGGCTCAAGACCGAGCTCATAGGGGGAGTTGCGAATCTCTTCCGTGCTATGATGCAGAACAGTGAAGATGCCATCGTAGATACCCTGGTTAATATAATTATCACAGGGTACCTCCTATGTAGGAGATTAGGGATAAGTCCTGAACGTCTTGAAGCAAAGATGGAGAGTAAGGTAAGGGCAAATATGGATGCAGAACATGAGATGGAGAAGTGGTATGGAGATTTTTCCGCCCTTTATTATCATATGCTGGATAGAGGGAAAAAAAAGACGTAACTACATCGTAAATAAACGAATGGGTAAAGGACTGGTGAGGACTAATGGAACCTGGTAACTCCAGGACTTCTTTGACTGAAGCTGCTTTTTTTTCAGCATTAACAGTTATCTTTTGTTTTTTGGGGAGCTATCTTCCGCTTTCCGGGATGATCATAAATTTTATAATCCCAGTACCAATAATAATTTTAACCTTACGTAATGGTTTAAGGCTAGGGATGATCTCAACGATAGTTGCTAGTTTCCTTGTTGGGATTTTAATCGATCCCTTTCAGATGGTCTCTGTAATATTGGGTTTTGGGTTTCTGGGTATAGCTATAGGTGGTGCCTTACGTGAGGGGTTCTCACCTGGTAAAGTCATGGTCTTAGGCTCTGTAGTCTCACTAATATCTAAGATCTTGCTAGTACTGGTCTTTGCATGGATATTTAAAGTATCTCTTTTTACTGATTCAGATATGGTTTTAGATAAAGCTATTACAAAGATTGAGGAGATTTATAATGCTAAGGGTTTTCGTGAAGAAGATATAAAGTTGGCAATAGCTAACTTAAAAACTATGATTCATTACATGATAGTTTTATTTCCAGTGACCCTCATTATATTTTCTGTAATTGATACATTTATAAATTTCAATGTGGCAAGGCTTGTAGCCACAAAGTTGGGCACAAAGATACCAGGATTACCTTGTTTTACTGAGTGGAGGTTCCCATGGCAGATTATATGGGGTTATATTTTGGGGTTAGTATTGTGCACTATAGGAAGATTCTCAGGGATTGAAACTCTTTCTGTTATTGGTCTGAATATTTATTATTTTTTTGGTTTTTTCTTTATTTTGCAAGGAGCGGCAGTGGGTTGGTGTGGTCTTAATGTATGGAAAGCGCAGCCTCCTTTAAAGTGGCTTGCTCTACTCCTAATCGCTATCTTATTACCGATTCTTCAGTTATTGCACTGGGTGGGTATTTTAGATTTGTGGCTGGATTTGAGACGGTTTTTAAGGAAAAAAGAAGATGGAGGTGAAAGAGTTTGAAGGTAATACTTTTAGAGGATGTAAAGAAGCTAGGCAAGGCAGGGGATGTAGTTGAGGTATCTGATGGATACGCGCGTAATTACTTGATCCCGCGAGGTTTGGCAGAGCAAGCAGATAAAGGAAAGATTAGAGCGCTTCAGGAGAAGGCTAGAGTCGAAGAGAGGCGCCAGGAGAAAGAGCGCGAAGAGGCTATGGCTATAGCAGAATCCCTTAAGGAGCGTGCTATTACCGTTAAAGTTAAAACGGGGGAACAAGGGCGACTCTATGGCTCCATCACATCTATGGATATAGCTGATGCTATTGAGAAAGAGTTTGGCGTTAGCGTGGATAAGAAGAAGGTGGAGATTTCAGAACCTATTAAGGCTCTAGGAAGCTATAGTGTGTCTGTTAGATTATTCCCTGGAATAATAAGTAATGTGAAAGTTAATGTAGTAGCAGATTAACCCACTTAAAATATGTGCTATAACGTCTGGGAGAGGTAGAAGGGGGTAGAGGTTTTGATAAAGGCTTTATTTAAACGATTCTTCAGGAACAATGGCCCATTTGTTAATGAGGTTTATTCTGAAGAGGATAACATAACCCGTCAGGTAGCAGCTATCTTTGGATTGCTGTCTAATGTATATGGTTCTGACAAACTTATCTTAAAGGCGAGCAAGGTGGGTGCGCTCAAATATATGCGTTCTGAGTCCTTAGGAGAACGCGTTCTCGCCATTGAACGTCTAGTATATGAAGATCCTACACTAACAGAGATACCGTCTGAAGCAAAGATACCAGAGATCCTCGATGATATTGAGAATAAGCTAGCTGATATAATCGCTAGAAAGACAGTGGAAAATAACATTGAGGAGAAGATCTCTCAACAGCTACAGAAGAGGCAGGAAGAGTATATAAGGGAATTAAAGCTTCAGCTTTTGAAGGAAGAAGGTGGGGTAGATAACCCTAATACCCTTAAGAAATTTGCTGAACTAGAGAAACTTGATGAGACGAAATTAAGCCGTTCTGCTTCTGACATGTTAAGACCACGGAGCTTAGGGGAAGTAGTGGGGCAGGAGAGGGCTATTAAGTCCCTTCTTTCTAAGATCGCTTCTCCCTATCCTCAACATATAATCCTTTATGGTCCTCCAGGGGTAGGGAAGACTACTGTGGCTAGACTTGTACTAGAAGAAGCCAGGAAGCTTCAGTATACGCCTTTTGCTGAGGATGCTCCATTTGTTGAGGTAGATGGAACTACTCTTAGATGGGATCCGCGAGATGTAACTAACCCTCTCTTAGGGTCAGTTCATGATCCTATATACCAAGGTGCAAGACGAGATCTTGCTGAGGATGGCATACCAGAGCCCAAACCAGGTCTCGTTACAGAAGCCCATGGGGGCATACTCTTTATAGATGAGATTGGGGAGTTGGATCCCATCCTCCTTAATAAGCTGCTTAAAGTCTTGGAAGATAAAAGGGTTAACTTTGATTCAGCATATTATGATCCTTTAGATGACAGGGTACCTAAATATATTAAAAAACTCTTTGAACAAGGTGCACCTGCTGATTTTATACTCATAGGTGCTACTACTAGGGATCCTTCTGAGATAAATCCAGCGATACGCTCTAGATGTGCAGAGGTTTTCTTTGATCCTCTCACTCAGGAGGATATACATAGGATAATCATTGACGCTGCTGTGCGACTAAATGTGAGCATTGAAAATGAGGTACCTAATATAATCGGTCAGTATACCATTGAAGGACGGAAAGCCACTAATATATTGGCAGATGCCTATGGATTTGCTCTTTATCGGGCTCAGAGAGAGGGCAGTGAAGCAGTTATAACCCATAATGACGTGTACGAAGTAATAAGACTAGGGAGACTTATCCCATACGTAAGTGCTAAAGCCTCAGAGGTTCCTGAAATAGGAAAGGTCTTTGCTCTTGGTGTGAGTGGTTTCTTAGGTGCTATTATAGAGATAGAGGCTGTAGCATATAAAGCGCGTAAGGTTGGAGAAGGGAAGTTGCGTTTTAATGAGACCGCTGGGTCTATGGCAAAGGATTCCCTCTTTAATGCTGGTTCAGTTATTCGTAGACTCATTGATGTTGATATCACTGATTATGATATACATGTAAATGTTATTGGTGGTGGTAATATCGATGGGCCTTCAGCTGGAGCTGCTATAATGACTGCTATAATAAGTGCTATTCAGGGTCGACCGGTACGTCAGGATATAGCCCTCACTGGCGAAATCTCAGTACAGGGACGTGTGAAACCTGTAGGCGGTATACCTGAGAAGATTTACGGAGCAAGGCAAGCTCTTATGAAGAAAGTATTAATCCCAAGTGATAATTTTAAGGAAGTTCCACCAGGGCTTACAGGTATAGAAGTGGTTCCAGTAAGTACTGCTGAAGAAGTTATAGATAATATATTAGTCACGATACACTAAATAAGGGGAAGATGTGACTTTGGTGAATTAAACCTTTAACCCCAGGTTATATTAGAAATAGGTGGTGAGAATGTGGCAGAAAAGATTCCTCCTAATAATCTAGACGCTGAGTCTTCTACCCTAGGCTCTATGATGATCGATAAGGAAGCAATAGGGAAGGTTGTAGGCATCCTTAAACCAGACGATTTTTATAAAGGGGCACACGGTACCATCTTTGAGGCTATTTTAAGCCTTTATGAGAAGGGTGAACCTGTAGACATGGTTACTGTTACAGAGGAGCTAGGCTCTCGTGGCGTTTTGGAGAAGGTGGGAGGTTTGCCATATATAACAGCTCTGGCCAATTCGGTTCCTACAGCTGCAAATATTGAGTATTATGCTAAGATAGTAGAGGAGAAGGCGCTTTTGCGCTCCCTTATAAGTGCAGGAACGAAGATTGTAGGTCTTGGCTATCAAGAAGATAGGGATGTGGAGGTAGCTCTAGACGAGGCTGAGCAGGAGATTTTCCGGATAGGACAGAAGAAGACCAGAGGATATGTGGGGATCCAGGAGGTTCTAGTAGAGACCTTTGAGCATATTGAAAAAGTATATAATAGTAAGGGTGGAATAACTGGAATCCCAACAGGCTTTCATGATCTAGATCAGATGCTCTCAGGTCTTCAACCCTCTGATCTAGTGATAATAGCTGCTAGGCCCTCTATGGGAAAGACTAGTCTAGCCTTGAATATGGCTCAGCACATGGCTATTACCGAGGGGATCCCCGTTGCTGTCTTTAGTTTAGAGATGCCTAAGGAGCAATTGGCTTTAAAGATGCTCTGTTCTGAAGGGAAAGTCAATAGTCAAAGGTTGCGTACAGGGCGTTTAACTGATGAAGATTGGCCGCGTCTATCTTATGCTCTTTCAAGATTAAGCCAGGCACCTATATATATAGATGATACCCCTGGGATTTCTGCTATGGAACTTAGAGCTAAAGCGCGACGTATAAAGACAGAGCATGATCTAGGAGTCGTTTTCATTGATTACTTACAACTAATGCAGGGTAAGAGAAATTCAGATAATAGACATGAAGAGATAGCTGAGATAACGCGTTCTCTTAAGTCACTAGCTAGGGAACTCAGTGTTCCAGTTGTTGCCCTAGCCCAGTTAAGCAGGGCTGTAGAAGCGACTGCTGACTGTCGTCCCAGACTCAATCATCTTAGAGAGAGCGGAGAAATAGAACAGTCTGCTGATGTAGTATCCTTTATTTATAGAGAGGAATACTATAATCCTGATACTGAAAGAAAGAATATAGCAGAGATAATCATTGCCAAACAGCGTAATGGACCCACAGGTACAGTAGAGCTCTTTTGGCATAAGGAATATACTACTTTTGCTGGTATGGAAAAGTATCGCAAAGCAGAATAAAACAATAGAACACATTTTAATAGGAGCCTAGAGAATATCTTTACAATCGTTATTAAGGCATAATAGGAATAGAATACACTTCTTTCTGCCCTAGTAGATGATACTCTCTAGGCTCTTTGTCATAAAAAACACATATTACTGTAGAAAAACGGACAGGCTTTTTTAAAATTTAGAATAAAATTTAAAAAATGTAACCGGTTAAGAAGGACTTTTCATACTTTTGTTGAATATTAAATATAATAGACTGTAACCGGTTAATTACATATAGGAAATTGTACGAGATGAGGTGTAGTTAAACTGAATACTGGAAGGCCAACTATAAGAGATGTAGCTAAACTAGCCGGTGTATCTACAGCTAGTGTTTCAAGGGTAATAAATAAGAAACCTGATGTCTCACCTGAGGTAAGGGAATCGGTTTTAAAGGCTATATCCTTACTAGGGTATAGGGTCAACGAGATTGGGAGAAGCCTCAGTACTCGTAGTACGAAGACTCTAGGGCTGATAATATCGGGCGTTACGTCATCTCTATACTCGCGGGTCATTAAAGGTGTAGAGGATAGGGCTAGTCGTAAGGGATACTCAGTACTTATATGTAATAGTGAGACTCGAATACCGAATAAAGAAGCTGAGCAGGTTGAACTTCTCCTGAGGAAGCAGATAGACGGTATTATCTTCATGTCATCATCTTCACAGAAGATGGAGCCGTATATTTGGGAGCTTAAGCAGTTAGGGATACCATTTGTTTTAATAAACCGTGATGTAACGGACTATAATGTAAGCCAAATAAGGATTAGGCACGATAAAGGTATGTATATGGCCGTGGAACACCTAGCAAGACTGGGTCATAGGCGAATCGGATACATTGCTAAGTTATCAGTGGGGAGAATAATTTCTGAACAGCTAAAAGGTTACGAGACTGCGATTAAGGAGTTGGGACTGGATTTTTCACCTGAACTTATGTGTATACATAATGGAGGTGATGTAGAGGTAGGAAGGGTTGGTATCGGTAGATTATTACAACTAAAAGCCCCTCCAACTAGTGTGGTTTGCATTAATGATTATATAGCACTCGGGGCTATACAAAAGGCCCTTGCGGAGGACATAAGCGTGCCGGAGGAGCTTTCTATAGTTGGGTATCATGACCTTGAGTGCGCCAAGCTTATGAGACCGCTTATTACTACTGTACATCATCCGTTAGAGGAAGGGGGTAAAAGGGCTGTAGATTTACTTATCGATCGTGAGGACCCTACGATTCCCGAGGTTGTGGAGCTTGAGTGTAGCCTCGTGGAAAGGGAATCTACCCAGGGAATTTAGTTAACAATCTCTAAGTGTAAATATGTTTGATACCTCTTCAGTTTACTACAGATATGTGAGATATTTGCAAAGAGTCCATGAACCCCTTTGACTTAATGACGGATCCGGAAAAATTGTTGAAATAAATGGATGTTACAAAATTCATAAACATGATTTAAACCTTAACTTTTCTATTTTA
>DIRN01000091.1 GCA_002426645.1 Firmicutes bacterium UBA5435
AGGATTACTTACAGGAGCAGGGGTTTGATCCGAAAACGCCCCGTGCTGCTATCCAAACGGCTCAGATGGCGGAATTAATTGAAGACGGGTATGTATGGTTAGATGCTCTCAATAAGAGGAATCTCATGGCCCACACTTATAACGAAGAGCTAGCAAAGGAAGCAGAAAGGTTGATTCGTACAAATTATTATCCCATGCTGAATAAACTCTTTGCTACCTTGGAGGGTGAACTATGAGCTTTGGTCTCCGTAAAGAAGATCTTAAATACATCGTCTCCACCTTAGCGCGTTTCCCAGAAATTGAGAAGGCACTGATTTTTGGCTCCAGGGCGAAGGGGAACTATAAAGCGGGCTCCGATGTGGATCTGGCGATTGTAGGGGATGCTATCAATTTTGATACTGTATCGAGGCTTCATGGGATCTTAGAAGATGAAAGTCCTATGCCGTTCTTTTTTGATGTGGTGGATTTCTCTCACCTAATTCATCAGGAATTGAAGGAACATATAGCTCGCGTGGGGAAGATTATCTATAAGCGTTAATTTTTGTTTTGGGGGATTGAGATGACTACATCTGAACTGAGAAATAAAGTGGATCGAATCTGGGGCTATATGTGGGCTGGGGGAATTACAAATCCCCTCACTGTAATTGAGCAGCTTACGTATTTGATGTTTATCAAATCTTTAGACGATAGAGAAACGGAAAATGAAGCTGAGGAAGTTGTCTTGCAGGTGAAGCTGCCTCGGATTTTCCCCGAAGATAAGCAGCACCTGCGTTGGCGTAATTTTAAGGATCTAGATGCTCAAAGTATGTATGAGATTGTGCAACAAGAGGTTTTTCCTTTTATTAAAGAGCTCAATGGTGATAAAACTTCGGCGTACTCAAAATATATGAAAGATGCCATGTTCATTATCCCCGAGCCTATGATGCTAGAGAAAGTGGTTACAGGGATTTCTGAATTGCCGCTGAAGGATCGGGATCTGAAAGGCGATATTTATGAATATATGTTGGGCAAGATTCAAGCTTCGGGACAGAATGGTCAATTTCGCACACCTCGCCATATCATTAAGATGATGGTAGAGCTGATGGAGCCTGAGCCAGAGGATTTGATCTGCGATCCCGCCTGTGGCACAGCGGGCTTCTTGGTGGCGGCAAGTGAATATTTAATGGACAAGCATAAAGAGCTGCTCTACGATAAGGCTCAAAAAAAGCATTATCTAACCCGGATGTTCTCTGGTTTTGATACAGATCAGACTATGCTAAGAATTGCTGCGATGAACATGATGCTCCACAATGTGGAGCAGCCAAATATTCACTATAAGGATTCTCTCTCAAGCCAAAATACGGACCGGAGCAAGTATTCGTTGATCCTAGCGAATCCCCCTTTTACAGGCAGTTTGGATTATGAAGGGGTTGCCTCTGATCTGCTTGCTATCTCTAAAACAAAAAAGACAGAGCTGCTCTTTATGGGTCTATTCATTAAGGCCTTGAGGGTAGGTGGTCGTTGTGCATCTATCGTACCCGATGGTGTGCTGTTCGGCTCTTCCCGGGCCCACAAGAATATCAGAAAAGAGCTCGTTGAGAATCAGAATCTAATTGGTATTATTTCTATGCCCTCTGGTGTATTTAAGCCTTATGCCGGGGTATCCACAGCAGTGTTGATCTTTATGAAGACGGATGCAGGTGGAACTTCAGATGTATGGTTCTATGATATGGAGGCAGATGGGTTTTCCCTTGACGATAAGCGTTCCGAAATTGAAGAGAATGATATTCCTGACATTATAGCAAGGTACAAGAATAGGGAAAACGAGAAGGATAATGATCGCAAGGGTAAGTGCTTTTTTGTTTCCAAAAAAGAGATCGTAGACAATGGTTATGATCTGTCTATCAATAGGTATAAAGAAATTGAATATGAGAAGGTTGAGTATGCGCCACCAGAGGAGATCTTAGATGAGATAATAGGGCTTGAGGAAGAGATCACAAAGTCCCTCCAGGAATTGAGGGGGATGGTATGATGGAGTGGGTGAAGCTTGGGGATGTATGTGAAATAATATCGGGAACCACTCCGTCGACTAACAACCCAGAATACTGGAACGGTGATATAAAGTGGATTACTCCCGCAGAAATTGATGATAACACCAAATACGTAACTGATACTGCAAGAAAGATAACTCAGAGAGGTTTTCATTCTTCAAGCTTAAAGTTGTTGCCTAAGAACACCGTTTTGCTTAGCTCTAGAGCACCAATTGGCAAAGTGGCTATAGCTGCAACAGAAATGTGCTGTAATCAGGGCTTTAAAAATTTTGTTTGTGAAGATGTGCTTTACCATGAATATCTTTACTACTATTTGAAGAGTAAAACGGATTATTTAAATAGTTTAGGAAGGGGAGCAACATTTAAGGAGATCTCGAAAGCTATTGTCGAGCAAATAAAAATACCGCTTCTACCGATTAAAAACCAAATCCGCATAGCAGAAACCCTTGACAAGGTTCAAGGCATTATAGATGCCCGTAAGAAGCAGATTGAAAAGTTTGATGAATATATCAAAAGCGTGTTTTACACGATGTTTGGTGATCCAGTAACAAATCCTATGGGTTGGGAAATAGTTAAGTTAGAAGATTTAATGGAGAAGGTTGAAAAGATAGACCCAACCAAATTCGACTTTGAATTCGACTATATTGATATTGCGTCTGTTTCAAATAAGGAAAAGGAGATTATTTCATTTAACCGATTAGAGTCAGAAAATGCTCCGAGCAGAGCAAGGCAAATAGTATTTGCTAACGATATACTTGTATCAACAGTAAGACCTAATTTAAATGCGGTAGCAGTTTTAAAAAGTGATAGTGAAAGGAGAATAATCGCTTCAACGGGGTTCTGCGTTATTAGACTAGATGGCAGCAAAGCGCATACTAGATATGTCTTTGAGATTTGCAAAAGCCCATATTTTATTAATACGTTGGTCAAGCTGGCAAAAGGTGTAAGCTATCCTGCTGTTACAGATGGTGATATTAAGTCAATGAAGATTAGCTTACCACCTTTAACCCTTCAAACTCAATTTGCCTCCATTGTAGAAGAAGCCGAAGCCCAAAAGGAACTCCTAAACAAATCCCTCTCCAAAATGGAAACCTTATTCGACTGCCTGATGG
>DIRN01000047.1:0-167 GCA_002426645.1 Firmicutes bacterium UBA5435
AACTAGTGGTTATATCTTACATCTAAAAAGCGGAAATAAGTCCATACGCGTTTCCGTCCACTACCAAAATAATCCGAATTATCCCTGAGACAGCTTTTGTTATTAAAAGCACCATAGAATAAATAGTCAATGTTTTTTCACTTTGAAGAAGAGCAGCTTCAGCCATT
>DIRN01000047.1:374-70234 GCA_002426645.1 Firmicutes bacterium UBA5435
TCATGGTTTGTGCTATAATATTATTTACATTCATAGTCTAAGATTCCTCCTCTTTGTTTTTAATTTATTCTTTAAAGGGATCTTAGACTTTTCTTCTCATTTGTAATGGAAATGTCTACGAATGTTAGACAACTTCTACACTCCTACTAAATCCTTTAGAGCTAAAGAGGATATAAAGACAGTTTGGAGAAGATAAAAAGGGTGCTAGTTGCTTAAAATTAGGAGTGAAATCCATGGATATACTCAGTAAGTTATATATATCTTCCTGAACACTTTAAAGGTGTAGAGAATGCTATAGTATCTACTCCAATTCCTCCTAGTGGTCCTATGACTTCAAAGAAAGAAGGTTATAGGGAGCTCAAAACCGTTTTTAGAACCAATAATGCCGTATGACATTGATGAGACACCTTTGCTTTTAAAAGAGAGAGAGACCTTTTGGTGACAGTGCATACGACATCAGATCCTATATCATTCTGATGTATGCACGATTGTACGCGTAGGTGGACACGTTTATAACGGTGACACTTTCCTTTACTGCAACTTATATTTACAGCTCTTTAATAATGGTGTAATCGATACGCGGGTACATCTTGTAAATATTAGGATGGCTGGAGATAAAGGCCTAGAGTATTTTGGAATACCTGTTATAGGATTTACATCCCTTTGAGACGAGAGTTTATATGTACCTAATACAAGGAGGAGCAATATAATGGAAAATTACGAAATTACAGTAGGCAATCATCATGGAGATTTAGTAGGAAATACGAACATGGTCATTCAATGTGCAGTAGACAAGGTCGCAAGTCTTGGAGGTGGTATTGTAAATATCCTGCCTGGAACATACCGTATGGATGATTCTCTTCATCTTCGATCTTGTGTAACGGTGCGTGGACATGGTGAAGATACAATACTTTGGAAACCACCTAGCATCAGTTCAAAGGTGATCTATTATCTAGGGTATGGTCATTATGATGTTTCAGTAGCTGAACCTGAGAAATTCCATATAGGCATGGGTGTATATGTATCAGATGATGAATCAAAAGGTTTTTACGGTACAGTAGCCACCATTAATAGGAAGAATGGAAACGAACTAGGACTAACTAGAATGCTAAATCACGATATTAGCCTAGAATGTAATGGCAAAGTTGTCTCTGTTTACCCTATTATCAGCGGATATTATATAAATGATGCACACATTGAGAACCTTTTAATCGATGGAAATTCTCAAGAGAACCAATATTTAAATGGATGCAGAGGAGGGGGCATATTCCTCCTGCAGGCTCATGATATAGTTATGCGTAATGTTACTGTGAAGAACTATAATGGAGACGGGATAAGTTTTCAGCAGTGTAAAAATACAGTAGTTAAAGACTCTTCATGTATAGATAATGCTGGACATGGGTTACATCCCGGAAGTGGCTCAATTGGTTCTAAAATTTTTAATACCGTATGTAGCAGAAACGCTAGATACGGCATTTATTATTGTTTAAGGGTCTCTTATTCTCTATGTGAAGGATGTACTATTGAAAAGAATGGTTCTCATGGGATATCCATAGGACACAGGGATACAGATATCATAATCCGTAACAATCACATAATAGAAAATCAAGGGTATGGGATTTACTTTAGAAAAGATCCTATGAGCCAGACTGGTCATAGAACCCTTATAACAGAGAACACTATCAGCGGTAATTCTATAGACAAAGGGTTAGCTGAAATTCGTATAGACTCGTCTGTTAATGATCTTCATATATTAAATAACACCTTTGGTAAGGACGCTATCTACATAGATGCACCTGTGAAAGATGTCTTTGTCCATGGGGACCATGCCTCTTCTGCTGTAAACGTAACATGTCAGTCCTTTAAAGAAGAGGTAAGTTTTTGCAGACCAAGTATAGAACTTCCTATAGATCCTGACTTTGTTCCCTATAATGCTGGTCTTCATCTAAAAAGGGTATAAATAACCAGTGAGGCGATATTGGAAAATTTAGCACAGAGGTACAAGGTAATGCTATAAAATGCGGTAATCAGCCTAACTCAAACTTTACAGATGCTTTAAAGACAATGGTGATAGCAGATAAGATACTTGCTATTTCATCATCTCAGTTATAAACTTTTCGTTAAATAGATCTCATTATTTTGTGATCCGAAAGAACTAGACAAAAGAAGGGAAAAGCTATTATACGGCGAATCTTTTTTAATTAGGGGGTAAACTGAATTTTGTCATAGCCCCAGAGTTGAAAAGCTTTGACAAGGAGGTAACTTATAGTTGGAAAAGAAACGTTATGCTATAGTTGGGTTAGGTGGTCGTGGCATTGGCATGTTTGCCAAACCTCTTGTTACTGAATATGCAGATGTTGCTGAATTAGTTGGGTTTTGCGATATAAATCCTATGCGAATGGAAGTTGGAAACAGACGAATTGGTAAAGAAGTATCCTGTTACACGGATTTCGATAAGATGTTAGATGAGACAAATCCTGATACAGTCATAGTAACATCGAAGGACTGTACTCATGATAAATATATAGTCAGGGCACTTGAGCGAGGTAGGGATGTCATTACAGAAAAACCTATGACTATTAATGATGAGAAGTGTAGAGCTATATTAGAGGCTGAGAAGAAGAGTGGCAAGACTCTTAAGGTCACTTTTAATTACCGATTCGCGCCTTATTCTACAAAGATTAAAGAACTCGTGAAGAGTGGAATCCTTGGAGACATATATTCAGTAGAATTCCATTGGTATCTAGATACTATACATGGAGCAGACTATTATAGAAGGTGGCATGGGAAAAAAGAAAACTCAGGAGGGCTTTTGGTACATAAATCGACACACCATTTTGACCTTGTAAACTGGTTTATAGAGGAAGAACCTGAGAAAGTCTTTGCATTAGGGAGTCGCAGATTTTACGGAAACAATAGGGAAGCAGGTAACGCTAGATGCCTTGGTTGTGCAAAGAAAGATACCTGTGAGTTCTATTGGGACATAGCTGCAAATAAAGGAACAAAAGAACTCTATTTAGATGCAGAGAAAGCTGACGGTTATATAAGGGACGGATGCGTATTCTCACCAGATATTAATATTGAGGATACTATGTCAGTTTTGGTCAAATATGATAAAGGGGCTCAGTTGAGCTATACATTAAGTTCTCATATGCCCTTTGAGGGTTGGGATATGGCTATAAACGGCAGTAAGGGTAGGCTTGAGTGTGGAGTAGCTGAGACCTATTATGAGCGTGATGCAAGAAAACTTAGCGAACGAACTTCTATAAGAAAGTCAATAGATAGAAGAAAAGCAGCGGAGGGAGATCAATCATCCGTAACTACTGATACCATAAGGTTTTATCCAATGTTCGGTGGAGTAGAGGTATTTAACGTAGACCGCGTAAAGGGTGGCCATGGTGGAGGAGATGAACGTCTAAAAGATATGCTCTTTAGGGGTGGGATACCTGATCCTTTAGATCATCTCGCTGGAAGCTGGCAAGGTGCAATGTCCATAATGATCGGTGTTTCTGCTAATAGATCTATAGCTACAGGACTTCCTGTAAATCTAAAGGAGCTATTGAAAGGGGATGCCTGATGTGTCTAATTTGAAGGCGGGATTCGGCATAGTTGATATAACTCCATATTTAGGGACTGAAATAATAGGGTATCTTTCACCTAGGTATGCTGAGGATATATATGATCCACTTAATGCAAGGTCTATGGTTCTAGAATCAGAGGGAAAGAGAGTCGCTATAGTTGGATGTGACCTTATTGCTCTTCCTAGCAGTCATGTACAGGCGGCACGAGAGATGATCTCTAAGAGAAGTGGCATACCAGTAGATCATATTCTTATAGCGTGTACACATACTCACTTTGGTCCATCCACTACTGGGCTCTTTGGATGCAATCCTGAGGAAGACTATCTAGAGTGGTTGATACCTAGATTAGCTGATTCAGTTCAACTAGCAGTTAATAGACTTCAGGATGCACGAATAGGTTGGGGGATTGGTAAAGAACATAGAGTAAGCTTTAATCGGCGTTTTAAAATGAAAGACGGAACTGTATGCATGAATCCGGGTAAGACCAATCCAAATGTGATAGAGCCTGCTGGTCCTATTGATCCAGATGTAGGAGTCATATATGTAGAGTCTACAGATGGTAAGCCTATGGGTATGATAATGAATTTTGCCCTCCATTATGTGGGCATTAGCAATGGCTCTGCCATTTCCGCAGACCATTTTGGATACTTTGCTAAGGCAATGAAGGAGCTAAAGGGCGAGCAGTTCTCTACGATATTTCTAAATGGAGCCTGTGGCGATATAAATAATGTGAATGTAAATGATCTTAATCAACCCTCTGGGTTACCTCAGATAAAGAAGGTTTGTAATACTTTAGCCGGTGTAGCCCTTGGTGTTATAGAGAATTTAAAGACTGTAGATGAGTGTAGACTCCAAGCAGTAAACTCAGAGTTTAAGTTTAAGAGAAAGTCTATTACACCAGAAGACGTGGCTTTAGCTGAGAGGATCTTAAATGAAGGGCCTGAGGGAATAGAAGACTTCTATAGCTGGCAACGAGGTATGGCCATACCTGTGAGTTGGAGACAAACATTAGCAAGAGAATGTTTGCTTTTAAAGGATATTCCTGAGGGGCTTTGTACAGAGATTCAAGGTGTCCAGATAGGGGATTCAGCTATCATAGGGTTACCAGGAGAGATATTCACACAGATAGGACTAGATATAAAAGCTAATTCTCCGTTCCCTGTTACTCTAATCAGTGAACTTTCAAATGATTATATTGGTTATGTTCCAACTGATGAGGCGTTAGAACAAGGAGGATATGAAACGTGGGCAGCACGTTCAGCTCTTCCAGGTCCAGGGACTGCTAAGGCCATGGTAGATCTCTCAGTAGAACTACTGAATAAACTTATTGGATCATAATTTGTATAGCTATCTTCGGCATTCTCCTTTTATCGAGGTGCCGAAGATTAATATAAGTGTTTAAAGTAGTATGTAAGGAGGAAGGATATGCCTAGACCACCAAAGGTCAGACGAGTTGAATATATGCCTTCTATAACCTATTTTAAGCCAGCAGGAATACCTATGAGGGAACTGGAGGAGGTTATCTTAGCTGTTGAGGAACTTGAAGCTGTGCGACTTAAGGATCTCGAAGGGCTTGAACAGGAAGAAGGAGCAATACGCATGGGAGTATCTAGATCAACCTTCCAGCGCATTCTAGTTTCTGCTAGGGAAAAGATCGCTGATGCGCTTGTATCTGGTAAAGCACTACGAGTTGAAGGTGGTACATTTAAGCTTGCTAAAAGGGTCTTAAAGTGTAAAAAGTGTGGGCATGAAGCGGAGACTCAGAAAGACTCTCAATGCCCTAGCTGTGGCGAACGATTAGGCTCGGGTTTTCATGGCCGCAGAGGTTATAGAGGCCGTAGTAGTATGAGATAGACAAACTACTCTACTCTTCTCTGCCATAGATTCCTTTGGAAACTATAATAAACTTTGTGCTAAAGGTTTAAGGGCCTTTCAGTATTTAACGTATAAAGAGACATACTATAATTACGTGTAACGGTTAAATGATTTTAAAAATAGCTATACTCTAACCATGGTAGAGGTTGAAATATTATTGACATATGCTCAAAAAAGGGATATACTTTTCAGTAGAGGATCCCCTTTTTTAATAAGGGGGTCTTTGAACTTATAAGCAGTAATTGAAAGGGGAGACAAGTCCTTATATGGCAGAGAAGTTTGCAGGATGTGGAGTAGATCAAGGCAAGAACGAGGAAGAGATACGCTTAAATGAGAATATGGCTCGGATTAAGCATAAAATTATAGTTATGAGTGGTAAAGGCGGAGTTGGTAAGAGTACAGTCTCTGTAAACCTTACGTATGGATTGCTCTTTCAAGGAAAAAGCACAGGCCTTTTAGATGTGGATATTCATGGACCAAGTGTAGCAAAGATGCTTGGGATAAAAGAACAACCACTAAGAGCGTTAAATGGTATGATAAAGCCTGTAGAAGTAACTTCAAGTTTGAAGGTTATGAGTATGGGAACGCTCATCGATGATCCAGATACCCCTATAATCTGGAGAGGACCTCTTAAAATAGGAGCTATTAAGCAATTCTTAGGAGAGGTGGACTGGGGAGAACTAGATTATCTAGTTATAGATTCTCCACCTGGGACTGGAGATGAGCCTTTGACCATTGCTCAACTCATTCCAGATATTGATGGAGCAGTTATAGTCACAACGCCTCAGGAAGTAGCACTTTTAGATTCTAGGAAGAGCATAACCTTTGCTAAGAAACTTAATATACCCATACTTGGGATAATTGAGAACATGAGTGGTTTCATCTGTCCTCACTGTGGAGAGAGAACTGATCTCTTCAAGGTTGGAGGTGGCCAGAAGGCAGCTGAGGATATGGGAGTTCCGTTCCTCGGAAGAATACCAATAGAGCCAGATATAGTAAGTTCAGGAGACGAAGGTACTCCATACATCATGGCTTATGGAAAAACCGAGACCGCTAAGACCATTGAAGAGATAGTAAGTAAGATTACCAAAGGAATCGAATAGAGTTCTCTTAAGAACCCCTTTTCTATCAGCATAAATTTTGACTACGAGCTCAGACTAAGGATAGAAAGATTAATTGATAGAAAGGGAGGCAAAGAAAAGATGGTAAGACGTACTAAGCCCATGGACGTTGATGATGGGGTTTTGCTAAAACCTATGCCCATAACTCCAGGTCAGAAGGTTAAGATAAGGTACCAAGGTCTATTGGCGAATAGTGGATCTGAAGAGATATATCTCCATATGGGATTTGGAGATTCAAATAAGTGGCAACAGGTTCAGGATATAGAAATGTCCAAAGGTAAAGATGGAACCTGGGAGGCTACCATAGAGCTTTTAGAGGACGAGACCCCTACCCTTAATATGTGCTTTAGAGATAACGCCTTTAATTGGGATAATAATAGTGGGGCAAATTGGATATACCAGATCCATAATGGTAGGATGGTCCAGAGGACACTGAGAGAATTTTAATATATAGCCAGAAGGCTAGAGCTCTAGCTTTCTGGCTATATTCTTTAATCTAATATCTTTGAGAGTTTTTGACGCGGAAAGGCAGGCGTAATACCTGTCATAAGATAAGTCTCAAGATCAAGAGCCCGTAGATCATCTTGATTTAATTGATGAATAGATGTCTTACCCATAGCTCGTAGGGAATCTTCAATCTCCTCTTTTATTGAATTTAAGTAATTTGCCAGACTTCTAGTACCTAGGTCTATATCAAAGGATTTCTTTTTTGTTCCATTATACCAGATTAAGGTGCCTGGTGGTTCCCAGGGAAGTATCTTCTCTGTCTGTCTATGAGATACAGCGAATAATACGGCTGTCCCTGAATATACTGCATCTGCACCCAAGGCAATTGCTTTTAGAAAGTCACCAGGCTTTATAAGTCCACCAGATGCTATAAGATCTATCTTCTTTCTCATCCCCTCTCTCTCAAGGAATCGGATTACTCGAGGAAGAGCTATTACTAGGGGGAGTCCGAAATCATCCTGAAGGGTAGGAAGGGAACCTTTAGTAGCAGCATTTGAAGTATCTAAAGCTATAAAGTCTACCCCTGCGTCTAAAAGGGATCCTATATCATCTTCTAAAGATATTGAACCTGCTCCTAACTTGGCACCTATAGGAACACCATCCGTCTCATACCTAAGATCATCCACTAATCCGCGTAAATCTTTTGCTTTGAGAACATTTGGAAGATGCGCGTGGGTAAGAGCGTATTGATTTTGTGAAAGGTTTATTAAATCAGCGGCCTTTCCTCTTAAATCCTTCCAAGGAGTCATACTTCCAATACCACCGGATGTACCTTGACCTAGCTGCATCTCAATCATATCTGCGCAGCGAATAGCGTCAATATCGGTCCACCCCCCCCGACTTATTTGAACAATTAATCTTTTAGATGCTTTGCGTTCTTCTGGTAGGGGAGGTCCTTCTCCTGTGTTGCTAGCAGTACCTGCTATAGAAGCGCCTTTAGCCAAAGCGATCTTTACCTTTTCGCTTAAAGCAAGACCGTATGCCATACCTGAGATCATTATAGGTAGATTTATCTCAAGAGGACGTTTGGTTTTTTTACCTATAGTTACCTTTAAATCTATAGGGACATCAAGGGGGGGTGGCATGCGCTTTAAGTGTGTAAAGTCAAATACAAGTCCATCTAACGCAGGGAGTTTTTTAGGTGTTCCCATAGGCCGTAGGATCTTCTCGCCTCGTTCAGCTCTAAGGCCTATCTCTATTATATTTTGAAGTCCTGTTCTATTTGTAGAGGAAAAGAGACTCCATAAATTTTCATCATATTTATCAGTTGCCAGAGTAGTTACGAACTTTTTTGTAGTTTTATTAATTATTTTCCTGCCAAAGAAGACCAAAGCTTTGTAGCCTGCCAATCCTAGTAATGCATATTTTCCTATCTGTATAAGTCTATTGCGTTCATTCAAAATCGTACCACCTCTCAGCTTCTTATAGTCTTATAGTCTCCTATTGATAACGATGTTAAACGTAAAGCGTAATGAAGAACGAAAGTATTTTTAAGAGAATTTGTGAAAAAAAGAAGGATATTTCTTTTACATGTCGAATTGACTGGTATACCAGTCTTAATAATATGGGGGTAATACGAATGCTACAATTTGTCTCAAAGGGTGAATCACTCCTTCGTATGGCGTATGAAGAGATACAAGAGAGAATAATATCCGGTTCTTTACCACCAGATTCTTTACTATCAGAACGGGAACTAGCTAATGAACTATCTATAAGTAGAACCCCTATAAAGGCTGCATTGCGACTTCTGGAACAGAACGGATATGTAAGAACAATGCCCTTTAGAGGTGTAATTGTTAGAAAGATTTCATTGAAGGAGCTAGAAGAGATTACTCTTATAAGGTTACAATTGGAAACAGCTGCAGTACGTTTAGCTGTAGAAAGATGTGATGAAGGTGGACAAAAGCATCTGCAAAGACTCTTAAATATAATGGCAGATGCTAATCTTTTTCCTTTTACGACTGATGGAGAAGACGAGCGACCAGGAAGACTAAATTTCTTTCGAGCAGATGATGAATTCCATCAGACCATCTGTCGTATAGCAGGCTCGCCTAGGATCGAAGAGATACTCACTCCTCTTTTTGGCCATTTTCACCGTGTGCGTCTCTTATGTGGACGCGAACGAGTTATAGAAACGCAGGAAGAACACACAAAGATCTATAAGGCCTTTGAGACTAAAGATCCAGATGAAGCAGAGGTCAGGATGAGAGAGCACATACAGCGGGCCCAAAAGCATATTCTCTCTGTATTAAAGAGAGAACGTCCTGATTGTTTTGAAGTTTAACAGGGGGGAAATATAATGATTTCTTCGCGAGAACGAGTTCATATGAGTGTAGAAGGAAGGGAGCCAGACCGGGTCCCAATAGATCTAGGAGGTACAAGGCAAAGCGGGATAATGGCGTCCAGTTACCATCAGCTTAAAGAGGCTTTAGGTCTTAAGACTCCTAGTAAGGTCTTTGATGTCTATCAGATGCTGGCAGAGGTAGAACGTCCTATAATGGAACGGTTTCATGTTGATGTTGTTGGTATTTATAAGAAGGATATAGCTTTTGGTATACGCAATGAAAGATGGAAAAAGTGGAGACTCTTCGATGGGACAGAAGTACTTGTCCCTGGTGATTTTGATCCATCCATTGAAGAAGATGGCTCCCTTGTTATATATGATAAGGGAGGTAAAGCCGTAGGCAAGATGCCTAAAGACGGATTTTACTTTGATAAGCTGGAAAAAGGCCCAGGTGCTGCTCATGTAGATTTAGACAACTATTCTCCTCTTGATATATCAGATGAGGAATTGGAGTACCTTAAATTACAGGCTAAATATTGGTGGGAGAATTCAGAATATGCTATTATGTTGGGGTTTAATCCAGGGGAACTATTCTTTAACTTTGGCGCTGGAGACTTTTCCAGGTGGCTTATTACTCTTATGACAGAAGAGCAATACGTAAGAGAACTCTATGAGATAAGCATTGCAAAGTGGATAAGTAACCTAAAGAAGATAAATGAGGCTGTAGGAGAATATGTCTTTGGAATTACTTTTTCTGATGATCTAGGTACTCAAGCAGGAGAATTCCTCTCCCCAGACCTCTTTAGCCATCTTATAGCTCCGTATTACAAGAAGGTTTTTGATTGGATTCATGCGAACACAAGGATGAAGGTTTTCTTTCATTCATGCGGTTCCATTGTGAAGATGATACCCAAGCTAATAGAGGTAGGTGTAGATCTTCTTAATCCTGTTCAGATATCAGCAAAGAACATGGAGCCAGAGTTCTTAAAATCTAATTTCGGCGATAAGATAACCTTTTGGGGTGGAGGATGCGATCCTCAAAAGACGTTAAGGTTTGGGACGTCTACAGAGGTACGTGAGGAGGTAAAGAGGAATATAACTGCTTTTATGCCTGGGGGAAAGTATGTCCTTTCACCAGTCCATAATATTCAGCAGAATGTTCCTGTGGAGAATATAATAGCCCTTTTTGATGCTGCGTATGAATATGGAAAGTACTAAATATATTTAATTGTCGGGGAGGTATATTAAAATGAAAGGTTTTCCGAAGATAGTCTTGGTAGGGGGAGGCAGTGTAAATTGGTCTCCAAAGTTAATAAGCGATCTTACATTAACACCTAGTCTGCAAGAAGCTCAATACGTGCTTTATGATATCGATCTACTTGCAGCTGAACGCATGGCGCGTTACGGTGAGAAACTTAAGGCGGAACGAGGTCTTAATTGCACATTTATAGGTACTGATAATAGATCGAAGGCTTTTGAAGGTGCAGATTATATAATAATCACTATAGCTGTTGGTGGTTTGGATGCAATGGAGCCTGATATAACGATACCAGATGAATATGGCATATATCAAACAGTTGGAGATACAGTAGGTCCAGGTGGATGGGCCAGAGGATTACGGAATGTACCAGTATTTGCTGATATGGCTAGAACTATTGAATCTTTAGCTCCAAACGCAGTTGTACTTAATTATACGAATCCAATGTCTACTCTGACTAAGACCTTTTATGAAGTGAGTAATTTAACTACAGTAGGTCTTTGTCATGGTCTCTTTGAGTGTTATGAGGTCTTGGAACAGATATTTAAATTAGAGAGTGAAGATGATATAAAAGTGAAATTCGGAGGAGTTAATCACTTTTTCTGGATTACAGATCTTAAGATAAAGGGAGAAGATGGACATAAGCTTCTCAGAGACAAACTCAATGGAGGGAATCTTGGTGAACTTATAAGGGAAGTTTGTGTTGATGAAGGTGGATTTCACTCGGAAAAATGGGTTACCGGAGAGCTCTTTGAGTACTTTGGTTATCTCCCTTATGTGGGTGACCGTCATACTTCTGAATTTTTTCCTCATTATCTGGCACCGAGTGAAGGCAACCTTGAGAAGTATAAGTTAAAGAGGACATTTATAGAGCAAAGAAGAATACGGAAGAGGAATAATACTAAATTAGTAGAAAGATACATATCTGGAGAAGAAAAATTACCTGATACTCGTTCGAGGGAAACAGCTGCTGATATTATCGATGCTTTTGAGCAAGGTAAAGATTTCATCGATGTTGTTAATCTCCCTAATACAGGACAGATTTCTAATCTTCCTAAAGGTTCTGTAGTAGAGACTCTAGGTATAGTAAATGCAAACGGTTTCTCTCCCATTAATGCAGGAGAACTTCCGGAGCCCTTAAAGAATATGGTTCTCCCTCATGCTGTAAATCAGAGTATAATAGTAGAAGCAGCTTTAGAGGGGAATCTTGAGAAGGCTTATTGGGCTTTATATAATGATCCCCTCTGTTCGCACTTGGACTTTCCTAAAATAAGGGAGATGGGGAAACGCCTTCTCGAAGCGAATAAAGAATACCTACCACAATTCTTCACTAAATAAAAGGATCGCCCTCACTAGCTAGTGAGGGCGATTTCTCTATTATTATAGGGTTGTACTCTATATCTCGTAACGCAAGGTAATGAGGTTTCATATAATATGATAAGATCATTTATGAAAGAGACCGTTACCAGGAGGTGAATTATTTTGGAGATATATGTAGTACAGCCTGGAGATACTCTGTTTAGGATCGCTCAAAGGTTTGGCTTATCAGTTCAAGAACTTATAGAAGTAAATCGTTTTCCTGACCCTAATAAGCTTGTGGTAGGGCAGGCAATACTCATACCTGGACGCGGCGTAGAGCCTTTGAGATATAAGGTAGTATCAGGTGATACCTTGTATAGGATAGCACAACTCTTCGGTACTACTGTTCAAGCTATTGTTAATGCTAATAATATATCAGATCCTAATCGTATAGATGTTGGAATGGAACTTATCATTCCTGGATGGACTATACTAGAGTATACTGTGCGTTCAGGTGATACCCTATGGCTTATAAGCAGACGTTATAATGTCTCTATAGAACTAATAGCAAAGGTAAATAACCTTATTGATCCGTCTCGTATCTTTCCTGGGCAAACCCTGATAATTCCTCAGAGAGGGCCTGTTGTGGGAGTAAAGCCTACAATTGAAACTCTTGTATATATTCATCCGGTTAATCTCAGTGGGTTAGAGAGAACTTTTACTGATATAGGTGATCTTCTTACTTACGCAGCGCTCTTTCAATTTGCTGTTGATGGGATGGGAGATTTCATTAGGTTGAGAAATGTAGATGGAATGGTGAGCCTTGCTAGAGAATTCCAGATCCAGCCTTTAGCTGTAATTACTAATTGGGCAGAAGGTAATTTCCAGCCTGAGTTAGCACATGCTATATTAGCTGATAATATTATACGTTCTAGAACCATAGAGAACCTCTTACAGATCTTGAGGCGCTATAATTTCTCTGGGGTTAATGTAGATTTTGAGAATATGTTTCCAGAAGATCGTGGACTTTATACAGATTTCATTAGAGAACTGCGTGACGTCTTAAGAGCAGAAGGATACCTTTTAACGCTGGCAGTTGCTCCTAAAGCTGCAGACCTACCTACCTTCCCCTGGGTAGGGGCATTTGATTATGCTGCCTTGGGTCAGTTGGCTGACTTTATCTTTATTATGACTTATGAGTGGGGTTGGATAGGTGGCCCTCCTATGGCAATAGCTCCGATAAATCAGGTGAGAAGGGTAATAGAGTACGCAGTCTCTCAAATACCTAGTGAGAAGATAATGGAGGGCGTTCCTCTCTATGGTTATGATTGGACGTTACCTGATACTCCAGAGAATTTGGCAGTTGCTTTAAATCTAGTTGAAATATATGACCTGGCATTTGAACGAGGTTCTAACATAAATTATCAGCAGATCACTGAGTCTCCATGGTTCCGATATATAAATGCCGGAGGAATTGAACACGAAGTATGGTTTGAGGATGCTCGTTCAGTAAGGGCTAAATATGAATTAATATTAGAATTTAACTTACGAGGTGTGGGTTATTGGAGTTATATAAATGAACCGTATGGTTTCCCCCAGAACTGGGCTCTCTTGCGTGATCTCTTTACGGTGGCTAAGAGTAGATAGAAGGGGGCATATGCCCCCTTCTATCTACTCTAGTTCCGCTTGTAATTCATCTACGAGCTTACTGAAGAGTTTAAGTGCGTTTTCAATGGGTTCAGGTGATGTCATATCCACACCTGCGCCCTTTAGAAGTTCAAGAGAGTAATTTGAACTGCCGGAGCTAAGGAAGTTAATGTAGCGTTCTACTGCTGGGCTTCCTTGAGATAAGATTTGTTGTGATAGAGCTATAGCTGCTGAGAAACCAGTAGCATATTTATATACATAGAATGAGCGATGGAAATGGGGTATTCGAGCCCATTCTATATCTATCTTCTCGTCTGTTATCACTTTAGGCCCATAATATGCTATATTAAGATCTCTGTATACGCTCTTTAATAATTCAGAGGTTATAGCTTCACCAGCCTCAGCTCGTTCATGTACTATCTTTTCGAATTCAGCGAACATGGTTTGCCTGTACACAGTACCTCGGAATTGCTCAAGGTAATGGTTTATAAGGTACATTCGTACCTTTGGATCCTCGTTATTCTTTAGAAGATTTTCTATGAGAAGGGCCTCGTTTACTGTAGATGCCACTTCAGCCACGAATATAGTATAATCTGAGTAGATATAGGGCTGCTTTTGCGCGGAGTAGAAGGTATGCATGGCATGGCCCATTTCATGAGCTATTGTAAAGACGTTATCTAGGGTATCTTCGTAATTCAAGAGCACATAAGGGTGGACACCATAAGCACCAGCTGAATATGCGCCGCTTCTTTTGCCTTGGTTTTCGTAGACATCTATCCATCCTGAGTCGAAACCTTTGGTTAACTCTTTGATATAGTTGTCACCTAAGGGGCTAAGACCTTCTATTACCTTCTTCTTTGCTTCTTCATAGGGGACCTTTATATCTACTTCCTTGACTATAGGTACATAGATATCGTACATATGTACTTCATCTAGGTCAAGGGCTTTGCCGCGTAATTCCATATAACGATGGAGTGCTGGCAGGTTCTCTCTTACAGCCTTTATGAGGTTTTCATAGACTGAAATTGGTATATTATCAGGTTCAAGGGCCGCTACTAAAGCAGATGGATACTTGCGAACTTTTGACCAGAATATATTATTCTTTACTGTAGCACTTAACGCTGCTGCTAACGTATTTATATGAGAACCATATGTACTGTAAAGGGCATGGAAGGCATCAGCACGTACCCTTCGATCTTGGCTTTCCATGAACCTTAAATATCGTCCTTTTGTCAATTCAATTTCGTTACCCTCTTCATCGCGAATGTTAGAAAATCGAATATCAGCGTTATCTAACATTACAAAGATATTTCTAGGCGCTGTTGACATCTCGCCTGCAAGGGCGAGGATCTCTTCTTCAGATTTCGAGCGCACGTGGGGTTTAGAACGGATGATATCCTCTAAGTAATGACGATATATTGCTAACTTAGGAGATTTATCTACGAATCCCCACAGAATATCATCGGGGATATCCAATATTTCAGGCACAATATATGAAGATGCTTGGCTTAAGCGTACTGCAAGGGATTGAGTCCTATCGAAAAAAGCTTGATACTTCACGTTTGCAGTATCTTCATCTCGTCTCATCATTGCATAGGCAAATAGACGTTCCAAACGTTCACTTACTTTAACCAGTGTTTCAAGGCATGCTAGGAGCTCCACGTGGGATTCAGTGAGTTTACCTTGGAATTTTTCCACATTAGGGATTAACCCTTCTACAGCTTTATATTCCTCTTCCCAAAGTTCATCTGTGGGAAATATATCTTCAAGTTTCCATCTAAACTCAACTGGGATCTCTTCTCTCTTTGGTAAAGTCTTACGTTTTTCTTTCATTAGAAATTGCACTATACTACTCTGAACATACAGAGCAGATATGCTTCCCTCCTTAGTAGTAAAATATTTCTATCCTTCTTTTCTATTATTTCGCTTTTAATCATAGAGAATCCTTTCTATATATATATAATCTAGAAATTTATATCTCATATTTCGCACCTCCGATTGAGAAACTATACTAGCAACAATCTGATTGCATCCAATCCTGTTATCTTTTAAGAACACTCCTCTTTCTTTGAACATGGGACTCCTGTACAATCCATAGGGGCTCTTTCGCAAAGGTCGATGAATACAGAAGAGATAGATTAAGGTATAATGATATTAAAAGGTAGGAGTGCTTAGTGAAAACCTACGCCTAACACATAAATATAAATTCATTTATCTATATACTGAACCGCCGTGTACCCAACGGGTATGCACCGTGATGTTATTGCGAAGTTGGAATAAGAGGTGTGAGAGGACGGTGGTTAGTCCCCGCTTCCTATTCGATTTTATATGACTTGAGATGATAAAAGTAAAAATATTAATAGAAAGGCCTCAACCGCGTATTATACGACTTCTGGACTCTAAAGAAATAGTTGCGTGCGGCGAAAATATAAAGGGAGCTTATCTTATGGCGAAGGATGTATTAAAATTCTGTTCATCTGACCTATATGAAGATGGGAAAAAAATAATACAGACTAAAAGGAAACATGATAATACTTTCTTGGTTAAATAAAGAAGAGGCAGATATTACAGTAAGCTCTAATAAAATATTTAGGTTTGAGTTTTTGGATAATGCAAAGTAACGAAACGTAGTGAGAAAAAAAGAAATGAAATTAGCGGAAATTTAATATTGACTTCATGATATTAATCTGCTATACTTAGTAATGCGAGTTCATTTATGAACTTAATGAAATGCGCCCGTAGCTCAGTTGGATAGAGCGACAGACTTCGAATCTGTAGGCCGCAGGTTCGAGCCCTGCCGGGTGCGCCAGAAGTTATTTAAACTGTGAGTGGGCCATTAGCTCAGTTGGTAGAGCACCGGACTTTTAATCCGGGCGTCCCGGGTTCGAATCCCGGATGGCTCACCATTTTATTTATTAGACACTTTGATTATGCGGACGTGGCGGAACTGGCAGACGCGCTGGACTTAGGATCCAGTGGGTTAACTCCCTTGGGAGTTCAAATCTCCCCGTCCGCACCATTACTTTTATTATAAAAATAACTTTAAAGATTTAAAATAATAACCTCGTTGGCTTGACATTTTAGGCTGCGAGGTATTATTATAGATATAAAGCAGAAGGAAAATGTGAGTTTTTAACGAATATATCTTATAGCGGTATACAGCGTGAGGGGGAAATTTAGCTGATGAAAGTGGGAGTCGAACGGTTAAAGAATAGTAGGGTAGAGTTGTCTGTAGAGGTAGGGGTAGATACCATAAGCACCGAAATTGATGATATAATCAAGGCGCTTTCTCAAAATTATACTGTTCCAGGTTTCAGAAGGGGTAAAGCGCCTCGCAGGATCATTGAGAGGAGATTCGGAAGAGAGAATATAGTAAGACAAGCGATTGAAAAAGCTTTCCCAGAGATTATGGAAAACGCAATCGTAGAAAGTAAGTTAACTCCTCTTGAGACCCCTTCACTAGAAGATTTTAAAATTGAAAATGAGAACTTTTCCTTTAAACTCGCCTTTGATGTATTTCCAGAAGTGGAGCTAGGTGAATATAAGGGTATAGAGGCTGTAGAGGAAGAAATAATAGTTACAGAAGAAGCTGTAATGCAGAACCTTCGAGCGATCCAAGCACAATTTGGAGAGATAGTATCTGTTGAAAGAGAAGATGTGCGGGATGGAGATATTGTTATTGGTTCTTTTGAACTTTTCGTTGATGGCGAATCTATCTTTGAAGGGGAAAAAGATTTTGGTATTAAGGTGGGAGATGGTCTTCCAATAACAAGTTTTGAAGATGAATTTATTGGTGCAAAAAAAGGTGAAGAATTAGAAGTTTCCTCTATTCTTTCTAAGGAACTTGTCAAATATTATAATATTGAAGAATATGAAGAAAAAGAAGGACTATTTAAGGTTCGAATTCAGGAGATTAAAGAAGAACGTATACCTGAACTTGATGATGACTTTGCTAAAGATGTTGGAGAATATGAAACTATAGATGAATTAAAAGAGAGCATCAGGAATAAACTAAAGGAAGTATCCGAAGAAGAAGCTAAAGCTAGGTTTGAAAGAAATATAATCAATAAAGTCGTTGAAAATTCGTCATGTGAGTTGCCAGAGAGTCTAGTAGAAAAAAACTTATTAAAAGAACTAGGAAACTTTAAATTGAACTTGGATTCTCAGGGAATTAAGTACGATGACTATCTAACTCATCGAAACATTACAGAGGAAGTAATTAAGCAGGAGTTATTACCAGTAGCAGAGTATAATACAAAACAAACTTTAGTCCTCGGAAAAATAGCAGAGGTAGAAGAACTTAGTGTAACTGACGAAGAAGTTGATGAAGAAATTCAGGAGAGAATAAAAGTATATTCAGAGGAGTATCGTAACAATGTAGAAAAATTCTATGAAAGTCCCCAGTCCAGAGAAGAGGTTAGAAACCATCTTCTATCTGGTAAAGTCATCGAACTTCTTGTGTCAAATGCTAAAAAGATAAAGGATGGTGACATCTTAGATGAATCTAGTTCCGATAGTAGTCGAACAGACCAGTAGAGGAGAACGCTCATACGATATCTTTTCAAGGTTGCTGAAGGATAGGATAATATTTATTGGAGGCCCTATAGATGATAATGTAGCAAACCTTGTTATAGCACAGATGTTATTCCTCCAAGGAGAGGATCCTGAAAAGGACATCTCGCTTTATATAAATAGTCCAGGAGGGGTTATCTATTCAGGGCTTGCTATATACGATACAATGCAGTTCGTAAAGCCAGATATTGCTACTTATTGTATAGGTATGGCAGCTAGCATGGCCGCGCTTTTAATGGCAGCTGGGGCCCAAGGGAAGAGATATGCACTTCCTTATTCAAGGATAATGATACATCAACCACTCGGAGGCGCCCAGGGACAGGCGAAAGATATCGAGATCAGAGCTAAGGAGATCCTCAGATTAAAGCAGGTGGCAAATGAGATATTAACGAAACATACAGGTCAACCTATTGATAAGATAGAAGCTGATGTGGATAGAGACTATTATATGAGTGCCGAGGAGGCAAAGGAGTATGGTATAGTAGATGAAATCCTTCGAGAGGCTAAAGTAAAGCAATAGAGGGGTGATGAGATGTTCAAGTTTGGCGATGAAAGAGGGCAATTAAAGTGTTCGTTCTGTAATAAAATACAAGATCAGGTTAAAAAACTTATCGCTGGTCCAGGCGTGTATATATGCGATGAATGCATTGAACTCTGTAATGAGATCATTGAAGATGAGTTGAATGAGGAAATTGAGGTCGAATTGGGTGAAATACCGAAACCCATGGAGATCAAGTCAATTCTGGATCAGTATGTTATTGGGCAGGAAGATGCCAAGAGAACCCTTTCGGTAGCAGTATATAATCATTATAAAAGGATCAATTCCAATATGCGTATAGACGATGTTGAGCTTGAAAAGAGCAACATCTTGCTTCTTGGGCCGACAGGGAGCGGCAAAACCCTTCTAGCTCGAACACTTGCCAAGATCTTAAACGTTCCCTTTGCTATTGCCGATGCAACCACGTTAACGGAGGCGGGATACGTAGGAGAAGATGTTGAGAATATTCTTCTTAAATTGATCCAAGCTGCCGATTATGATGTGGAAAGGGCTGAGAAAGGTATAGTCTACATAGATGAGGTTGATAAGATCGCCCGTAAATCTGAAAATCCCTCGATCACTCGGGATGTATCTGGTGAAGGAGTACAACAAGGTCTCTTAAAGATATTAGAGGGAACTATCTCGAATGTGCCTCCACAGGGCGGACGGAAGCACCCTCATCAAGAGTTCATTCAGATAGACACAACTAATATACTTTTCGTTTGTGGAGGTGCCTTTGAGGGCATCGATAAGTTGATTGAATCAAGAACAGGGAAGAAACTTTTAGGTTTTGGTGCAGATGTTACACCTAAGAGTGAAAAGAAGATAGGGGAAATATTACGTCAGGTAATGCCGGAAGATCTTCTGAAATATGGTTTGATACCAGAGTTTATAGGTAGGTTACCTATAGTTGTGACTCTTGATGCATTGGATGAAGATGCGCTTGTTAGAATATTAACTGAGCCAAGAAATGCTTTAGTTAAACAATACCAAAAGCTTTTCAAACTGGATGATGTTGAATTAGAATTCACTCAGGATGCCCTTTTTGCTATCGCTAGGAAGGCTACAGCAAGAAAATCAGGAGCACGTGGCTTACGTTCCATAATGGAGTCAATTATGTTAAACATAATGTTTGAGATACCATCACGGGACGATGTAAATAAGTGTATGATAACTAAAGAGGTAGTAGAAGCCATAGAAGAGCCGACACTCGTCTTGACGGAGAAGAAGACAAAACGAAAGAAAAAAGAAGAACCTGCCTAACAGAGAACATAATATATCAGTAACCTTGGACACCCAATGAAAGAGATATGGGTGTCCTTTTTTCGTATAAGCAGGCATGATAAGGGAAGACTATTTAAATGATATAAACATGGGAGGTTTTAACGTATTGTTATAATACTATTCCTCTCTAATGTGCCTGCTAAACGAAGAGGAGGATGCTGATATGGATTATATTGGTAGCATACTTATTCTAGTAAATTTCTTTTTTACAATAGTCATCGGATTATACTTTTGGAACCTTCTAAATTCTCAACAGAATACCAGGACTGTAGTTGATAGGGAGTCAAAGAGGGAAATGGATAAATTGGCTCGACTTCGTTCTGTAAACCTTACGGAACCTCTCTCAGAGAGAACTAGGCCTACTTCCTTAAAAGAGATAATAGGACAAGAAGAAGGTTTAAAGTCTCTTAGAGCTGTACTATGTGGACCGAATCCTCAACATGTTATTATTTATGGTCCTCCCGGAATAGGAAAGACAGCTGCAGCTAGAGTTGTATTGGAAGAAGCAAAGGTCTCACGATACTCGCCATTTAATTCAAATGCTAAGTTTGTTGAGATTGATGCTGCTACAGCCAGGTTCGATGAAAGAGGAATTGCAGATCCCCTTATAGGTTCAGTGCATGATCCTATATATCAAGGAGCTGGTCCTATGGGTATAGCTGGTATTCCACAACCAAAGCCCGGTGCAGTTACTAGGGCACATGGTGGAATTCTGTTCCTCGATGAAATCGGAGAACTCCATCCAATTCAAATGAATAAACTCTTAAAGGTGCTAGAGGATCGGAAGGTCTTCTTCGAAAGTGCTTATTATAGCCCTGAAGATGCTAATATCCCTCGTTATATTCATGAGATATTTACAAACGGCCTTCCAGCTGATTTTAGATTGGTAGGAGCGACTACGCGCATGCCTCATGAGATACCCCCTGCCATTCGTTCACGATGTGTTGAGATATTTTTTCGCAGTTTGATGCCAGAGGAAATAGGTATAATCGCGAAAAATGCTGTGAATAAGGCTGGTTTTACATGCCATAGAGAGGGAATAGAGATATTAAAGAAATATGCTACTAATGGTCGGGAAGCAGTAAATATAATACAGATAGCAGCGGGGATAGTACTTACTGAAGGACGCAAAGAGATTTCTGCTGCAGATATAGAATGGGTGATAAGTAGTGGACAGTATAATCCGCGCCCAGAGAAGAGAATTCCAGCTGAGCCACAGGTAGGCCTCGCTAATGGCCTCGCTATATATGGTCCTAATATGGGTTTTCTCATAGATATAGAGGTAGTCGCCAATTCAGCAAAGGGAAGAAGTGGTAGTGTAATTACTACAGGGGTCATAGGAGAAGAGGAAATGGGAACAAGCGGAAAGACGCTTAAACGAAAGAGTATGGCAATGGATTCGGTAGAGAATGTACTTACAGTACTTAGATATTCTTTAAACATAGATCCATCGGAATATGATATACATATAAATTTTCCTGGGGGGGTGCCATTAGATGGACCTTCCGCAGGTGCAGCTTTGGTAACTGCTATCTATTCAGCTATCACAGGTTTGCCAGTGGATAACCATGTTGCTATTACTGGTGAAATTTCTATAAGAGGTTTTATAAAGCCAGTAGGAGGTATTGTAGCAAAGGTAGAAGCTGCAAAGAGGGGAGGAGCAGAGAAAGTATTAATACCATCTGAAAATTGGCAAGAATTATTTAAGGATATGGATGGGATCGAGATAATTCCAGTTGACAATATAGAAGAGGTTATCTCGTACGCTATACTAAAGGAAGCGCCAACTTCAGTTGCGAAAATCGCTAGGTGAATAATTAAAAGAATCTTTTATATACTTGGGTTTAACGCCCGCAATTATATTAGGGCGTTAAACCCTTTTTGTTTTTAAAAAGAGAGAACGCATTTAAGGAGAAAGGAACAGTTGTCAATTTAAAAATAATGTGGTAGGATATAATCATAAAAGATTAACGTTTTATACTGGATAGAGTAGGAGAGACTAAAAAAAGGTAGGGGTGAAGATTTGAATATACCTGAACTTAAAATTGGAGATATAGTTGCAAGATTGCCTATAATACAGGGTGGAATGGGTGTTGGGATCTCTCTTTCAGGATTAGCATCAGCAGTAGCTAATTGTGGGGGAATAGGTGTTATCTCTGGGGTGGAGACAGGATTTAATCAACCTAATTACTTGAAGGATAAGGCTAATGAAAATGCGAAAGCGCTAAAATATCATATTCAACGAGCTAGAGAATTAAGTCCTAAGGGAATCATTGGTGTAAATATAATGGTGGCTTTGAATAATTTCAAGGACATGGTAAAGGAAGCAGTGCGAGAAAATATAGATATAATATTTTCTGGGGCGGGGCTACCATTAGAACTGCCTTCACTAGTGGAGAACTCAAAGACAAAGATCGTTCCCATTGTTTCTTCAGCTAAAGCAGCTCAAACAATCTGTAGGTATTGGGACAGAAAGAATAACTATTGTCCTGATGCCATTGTGGTCGAGGGCTCTGATGCTGGCGGGCATTTGGGTTTTTCAGAGGAAGACTTGCAGCCTGAGAAGAGGCGTCCTTTAATAGAACTTGTAAAGGATGTTCTCAATACCATTAAGGTTTTTGAGGAGAAGTATCTGAAGAAAATACCTGTTATAGCTGCGGGAGGAGTTTTTACTGGAGCAGATATAAGGGAACTCCTTAATGCAGGAGCTAATGGTGTTCAACTTGGTAGCAGGTTCGTTGCCACTTATG
The DNA here is from genome assembly GCA_002426645.1 of Firmicutes bacterium UBA5435. Lineage (GTDB taxonomy): Bacteria > Bacillota > UBA5435 > UBA5435 > UBA5435 > UBA5435. The sequence continues at coordinate 23,091 of DIRN01000047.1, forward strand.
AGTGTGATGCATCTCAGGAATTTAAAGATGCTTACTTACAGGCGTCTGAAGAAGATATTGAAATAATAAAGAGTCCTGTAGGAATGTTAGGTAGAGCAATTAAGAACAAATTTTTGGAAGCAGTATCAAAAGGAGAAAGAACCCCTCCAAGATGTGTTTATCATTGTTTAAGACCCTGTAATCCAAGGAAGGCTCCATATTGTATTGCAGATGCTTTGATAAATGCTCAAAGAGGTAACTTTGAAAAAGGCTTTGCTTTTGCTGGTATTAACGTTCATAGGATAAATAAAATTGTAAGTGTTAAAGAACTCATGGAAGAATTAGTTCAAGGGATTACGGAATATCAACCTGTGCCTTCCAGAATATGAGTTAATGATAGGCAGCTTAGGCTGCCTTTTGTGATCACATTTATGAGGTTTGCTAAGTATGGTACGCCCGATAGGAATCGAACCTACGCACTCGGATCCGGAGTCCGATGCTCTATCCACTGAGCTACGGGCGCACTTAAATTTCCATTTCTATATTATCAGAAACCCTCTTTAAAGTCAATATCCGCATTAGATATACCTTTCTTGTGAGAGAACTCCTAATCTCTGATATTGCGTAAGTACCTATAGGATAACAACTTTTCATTTTTAATTATTCATTTGAGATGTCTTTTTTTCTATGGTAGATTATGTTTAGACATAAATATATTTATGGAGAGGTTGGGGTATATATTGATAAGAATAGAGTCGAAGAGGGAAGGGGCAGTATACGATGACACCATTAAAGAATTTTCCCAAGGATATGAAAGAGACCTGATAAAGTGCTTTAGTGGTCGGGATGTAGAAGAATTTAAGCGTACTCAGTCAAGCACCTATGGCCTGCTCCTTAAAGGTTATATTAAAGAGAAGTGCGATGTAGTAGTTCATACTGAACTCCAGAGTAAAAATGATAGTAGAATGCTATATCGGATGTTACGGTATGCAGTGGAGATATAAAAATAGCGATTTTGATATAGAGGAAAAACGTGAGGTTGCCTTTAAAGCACAGATCTTCGCTGGCTTAGCCTTTAAAAAAGATATTATAGATAAAATATTTACGGAGGTGGAGCAAATATTGTTTATAGAAGAGCCCGCCGGATATCAAAGGATATTGGAGAAAGGTAAAAGTATTGGTATAAAAGAAGTTACATTACCAGTATTGAAAGAAAGGTTCCTATATTAAAATTATAAATAGGGATAACGCTGGTATCTCCTATCTGCGCGTTATCCCTAATATAGAACCTCGTATAGACCTACGTTATTTATTACACTTCAGCGTAGTTTTTATACTTATAGAATTTCTATGCACAGATTTCTTCTCCGGCCATGATATACTTATCAAGCTCTTTTATCGTTTGAAAAATATTTGCTGTGTAAGCATTTATAGGAGGGGGATGTAGTTACGAACGCTTTACCAGTGTATGAATCTTCCTAAGAGTAAACGAAATTTCCCTTTTATACCTGTTATAGGCCAGTAACTTGGAGAAATAAAACACTTGAAATGATTAACGTGGTATGGTACACTGTTACCAATGGTGGGAGCCGGAGGAGGAGAGATTTCATGAGCTATAATGGAAGACACGATAAGGATATGGAAGTGCATGATATAGATTTAGAAGTAAACACAGAAACTGAGATTGAATGTGATGAGGATATTTTAGATGTCATGCCTTTACTTCCATTGCGTGGTCAACTTATCTTCCCATATATGGTAGTGCCACTTGATGTGGGGAGAGAGAAATCTGTAAGGGCTATGGAGGATGCCATGATACGAGATGGTAATATCTTATTAGTAGCCCAGAAGGATGCAAATATAGATACGCCAGATGAAAAAGATATATATAAGATAGGTACTATATGTGAAGTTAAACAACTTGTAAAGATTCCAGGAGCCGGAGTTAAAGTCCTCTTTGAAGGTCTTAGTAGAGCAGAGATCTCGGGATTCCTTCAAAAAGAGCCCTTCTACAGGGTAAAGATTAATAGACTAAAGGAAGACTATGGCGAAGGGTTTGAAGCTGATGCTCTAATTCGTGCCACAATGAATCAGTTCGAAGAGTATGTGAAGATAAGTAGAAAGATACCACCAGAAGTGGTAGCTTCTGTATCTAGCATTACGGAACCTGGGAGGTTTGCTGATGCAATCGCTGCTCATTTGAATCTGAAGTTTGAGGAAAGTCAGAAACTACTTGAAACTATTTCACCTGCAGATAGGTTAAATATGATCTGTGATGTATTAAATAAAGAGATACAAATCCTTGAACTTGAACGAAAGATTCATATGCGAGTCAGAAAGCAGATGGAGAAGACTCAAAAGGAATATTATCTACGAGAGCAGTTAAAAGCTATACAGAAAGAGTTAGGCGATAGAGAAGACCAGATCTCAGAGATCCAGTCATTAAAAGATAAAATCAAAGATGCTGCTCTTCCTGAGGAAGTAGAGAAGAAGGCCATGGAGGAGCTAAAACGACTTGAGAAGATGCCTCCTATGGCAGCTGAGGCTGTAGTGGTTAGGAATTACTTGGATTGGATTATTAATCTACCTTGGAACACTAGGACAGAGGAACGAATTGATTTACAGATAGCACAGAATATCCTTGATGAAGAGCATTATGGTCTTGAAAAGGTAAAGGAAAGAATAATCGAGTACCTAGCAGTACGGAAATTAAGTAACAATTTAAAAGGTCCCATCCTATGCCTTGTAGGCCCACCAGGTGTTGGTAAGACTTCTTTAGCAAAGTCTATAGCCAAGGCAGTTGGTAGGAACTTTGTTCGTTTCTCCCTGGGAGGGGTAAGGGACGAAGCTGAGATCAGAGGACATAGACGTACTTATGTTGGGGCGTTACCAGGACGGATCATTCAATCACTTCGTAAGGCAAAGTCTAAGAACCCACTGATATTACTAGATGAAATAGATAAAATGAATATGGATTTTCGTGGTGATCCTGCTTCAGCTCTTCTTGAAGTTCTAGATCCAGAAGAGAATCATAGCTTTGGTGATCACTATTTGGAGTTAACCTTTGATCTTTCAGAGGTTATGTTTATAACGACAGCTAATGTGCTACACGCTATACCATCTCCATTATTGGATCGTATGGAAGTAATCACTTTATCCGGGTATACAGAAGAGGAGAAGGTACAAATAGCTAGTCGTTTCTTGGTATCAAAACAATTACAAGAAAATGGGCTTAATTCTAATTCCCTTCAGATATCGGAGAACACAATACATAAAATAATTGAAGAGTATACTCGAGAAGCTGGCGTTAGAGATTTGGAGAGAAAGATTGGAACAATATGTAGAAAATCTGCTAAAGCCGTAGTTGAGAAGAAAAAAAGGACTATAAAAGTAAATAAGGGTAATCTACATAAGTTTCTGGGCATCCCAAAATACAAACAGGATGAAGCAGATAAAGCGGATAAAGTGGGAGTAGCCACTGGTCTTGCTTGGACCCAGGTTGGTGGAGAAATACTTGCCATTGAGGTTGCAACTGTAAAAGGTAAAGGCGGATTAATCCTTACTGGTAAGTTAGGGGATGTAATGAAAGAATCAGCGCAAACAGGTTTGACTTATATAAGATCAAAGGCATCAGAGTTCGATATAGACGTAGACTTTAATGAAAAATATGATATTCATGTTCATGTTCCAGAAGGGGCTATACCGAAGGATGGTCCATCTGCAGGAATCACTATAGTTACTGCAATAGTCTCAGCTCTTAGCGGTAGACCTATATCAGGTAACGTGGCTATGACTGGTGAAGTCACGTTGCGAGGAAGGGTTCTTCCTATAGGCGGTGTAAAGGAAAAAGTCCTTGCTGCACATAGAGCAGGGATAAAAACAATAATACTTCCCTCTCTTAATGAGAAGGATATAGAGGAAATACCACCTGACGTTAAGAAGGGATTGAATTTTGTCTTTGTGGATAACATGGATGAGGTTCTTAAAGTAGCTTTATTGACTTCAAAGGAGAAGAAATCAAGGGCTAGTTAAAATGGCACATGGGAGGGTCTTGACATGTACGCTATTTATGTGTATCATGGGAATATGAGGCATTCCCCGAGGTGTTTCCTGGGAACAGATTTGACCAGGTATGCCCGTTATGGCTTTTGAGCGCCTCTCCAAAGAGAGGAATACGGGGTTGTACCAACGTAAGGTTAAGGGTTTCTTTCGTCCCTATGGGGAACGGGAGGACCCTTTATTTCTATTTTAAATTCATAGTCTTTCAGTTATTGATCCCTAAAAACTTCTATAATTAGAAGAGGTTATTCAGGGAATTCTATTTGTATTGTGGAGAATGGGACTGAAGGATATATACTTTTAGGAGGGATAAGAAAGAATGGCATTAATTAACTTGCCAAAGACATATGAACCACGCGAAATTCAAGAGAAATGGAGTAAGAAGTGGGCAGAAGCAAATTATTTCCACGCTAAGGTTGAGAAGGATAAGGAGCCCTTTTGCATTGTTATACCTCCTCCTAACGTAACAGGCTTTCTCCACTTGGGTCATGCCCTGGATAATGCTCTTCAAGACATACTTATAAGATGGAAGAGGATGCAGGGGTATAATGTTACTTGGATTCCTGGAACAGACCACGCTGGAATCGCCACTCAGGTAAAGGTTGAAGAGCGATTGGCTAAAGAAGGCCTATCCCGTTACGATTTAGGTTATGAGGGGTTTCTTGAAAGGGTTTGGGCTTGGAAGGATGAGTACGAAACTAGAATAACAACGCAGTTAAAGCGATTAGGAGCTTCATGTGATTGGCCGCGACAGCGTTTTACTATGGATGAAGGATGTTCTAAAGCTGTTAGAGAGGTCTTTGTTTCTCTTTATGAAAAAGGGCTAATATATCAAGATGATTATATAATTAATTGGTGCCCACGGTGTAGAACCGCGTTATCAGATATTGAGGTGGAGCACCAGGATACAGCGGGGAAACTATATCATGTAAAGTATCCTTTTAAAGGGAAAGACGGATATTTAGTAGTGGCCACAACCAGGCCTGAGACGATGTTAGGAGATACGGCAGTCGCTGTTCATCCAGATGACGACAGGTACAAAGATCTAATAGGGCAGGAAGTAATCTTGCCAATCATGGAGAGAGCCATTCCAGTTATAGCAGATGATTATGTTGATCCCCAATTTGGTACTGGGGCTGTAAAGATAACTCCAGCCCATGATCCTAATGACTTTTTAATGGGAGTAAGACATAACTTACCTACGATAGATGTAATTGGCGAGGACGGAAAGATGACGTCTAAGGCTGGTAAATACGGAGGATACGATAGATACCAGTGTCGAAGAGACCTTGTCTCTGAGTTAGAAGAGGAGGGGTATCTCCTTAAGGTAGAAGAGCATCAGCATGCAGTAGGTCACTGCCAACGTTGTGATGATGTAGTGGAACCTTTAGTATCTCGTCAGTGGTTCGTTAAGATGAAACCCCTTGCAGAGCCCGCGTTACAGGTCGTTAGGGATGGGCGAATACAGTTTGTGCCAGAACGCTTTTCTAAGATATATATTAACTGGCTTGAGAATGTTCATGACTGGTGTATATCCAGACAATTATGGTGGGGACATAGAATTCCAGTATGGTATTGTGAAGATTGTGGTTATAAGAACGTTTCTAGGGTTGATCCTACAGAATGCCAGGAGTGCGGCTCCGAACGATTAAAGCAAGATCCAGATGTCCTTGATACTTGGTTCAGTTCAGCCCTGTGGCCATTTTCTACTCTAGGTTGGCCTGAAAAAACACCTGAACTTGAACATTTTTATCCTACTTCAGTCTTAGTTACTGGATATGATATAATCTTTTTCTGGGTAGCAAGGATGGTCTTCATGTCCATGGAGTTCATGAAGGAGATCCCGTTCAAATATGTTTTCATACACGGTCTAATCCGTGATTCAGAAGGTAGGAAGATGAGCAAATCCTTGGGTAATGCAGTGGATCCCCTTGAGATGGTTGAAGAATACGGTGCAGATGCTCTCAGGCTTACATTGGTAACTGGAAATGCCCCAGGAAACGATATGAGATTTTATCGTGAGAAGGTAGAGGGAAACAGGAATTTCGCTAATAAGATATGGAACGCATCTCGTTTCGTCCTTATGAACCTTGGTGATTTACAACCTAATGTAGCTGGTACGGATATAGCTAATCTTGACTTGACTCAGGTTGACAAGTGGATATTGAGTAGATATAATTCGTCTGTCAAGGAAGTGACTGAGTTATTAGGCCAGTTCGAGATCGGTGAAGCGGTCCGCGTTCTTTACGACTTTATATGGAGCGAGTTCTGTGATTGGTATATTGAATTGGTTAAACCCCGGTTGCAAGGGGAAGATGATAGAATAGTGGCTCAGACTGTCCTTATTTATGTTTTAGAAGGTATTTTAAAACTGCTTCATCCCTTTATGCCTTTTATAACAGAAGAGATATGGCAGTATCTCCCCGGTGAAGGTGAAACCCTTGCTTTAGCTAAATGGCCTGAATTTTGCGAAGAACTAGAAGATAGATCAGCAGAAAAGAATATGGTTATTTTAATGGAAACTATAACAGCCATCCGTGTTTTAAGGGCAGAAATGAATCTCCCGCCTTCTAAGAAAATAAATATCATACTTTATAGTGATAATGAAAGCGAGGAACTTTTAAAAGCAGGAGAAGATTATATACGTAGGTTAGCAAGGGTTGAGATGCTTACTATAGCAGATGGTGGAGCTGAGAAGCCTGAAAAAGCTATAAGCGCCATTGCTGCTGGAATAGAGGTATATCTTCCATTAGAAGGCTTAGTGGACTTTGATAAGGAGATAGCCAGGCTTAAAGAAGAATTAAAGGTTGTAGAGAAAGAGACAGCACGTTTTGAGAAGAAACTCTCAAATAAAGGCTTCCTTACTAAGGCTCCTGCTGAGATAGTTCAAGGCGAGAGAGAGAAACTCAGTGCTAATAACGAAAAAAGAATCAAGCTCGTTGAGAGACTTGCTATTCTCCAAAGATGATGGGTGCTACTTTATAAAAGAAAGGGTGCTAATAGCTGTTTCCCTGGAAAGTAGTTCCGGGGTTTTTACAGCTGTATGTCTATGATATATCAAGAAGCCCTAGAATACTTGAATAGCTTTGCTAAGTTCGGGAGCAATCTCGGTCTTCAACGTATGGAAGTTCTATTAGAACGTATAGGAAATCCAGAAAGGACTCTTAACGTAATACATGTGGCTGGCACTAATGGGAAGGGTTCTCTCTGTGCCATGGTGGGTTCTATACTCTTAGAAGCAGGATATAATGTTGGGATGTATACATCTCCACATCTATCTTCATTTACTGAAAGAATTAAAATAAATGGCAGGGATATAGAAGAAGATGATGTAGCTAGAGCCCTTACAAAACTTAAGCCACATGTAGAGGCTGTAAGCACTATTCCTAATGTTGGACATCCTACAGAGTTTGAGGTGATAACCACATTAGCTTTAATGTACTTTGCAGAGAAGTCCTTAGACTATGTTATTCTTGAAGTGGGACTTGGTGGAAGACTTGATGCTACTAACGTAGTAGAACCACACATATCAGTAATTACGCATATAGACTATGATCATATGGAGCGTCTCGGCAATACCCTCAGTGAAATAGCTGCTGAGAAGGGCGGGATCATAAAGTCAGAGACTCTGACAGTAATAGGTCCTCAGGAGCCGGAAGCTATGAATGTTCTTAAGAAGATAGCTGAGGGTAAGGGTGCTCCCCTTATAACAGTAGATAAGAGCGGAGATAAAAGCGCTTATGATATCGTCTATAGTAATGCAAAATCCTTTGGATATAGCACCATATTTGATGTAGCTTGTTCAGGGAGCGGATGGAGATATGAGCATCTTCGTACCTCTCTTCTAGGTGAGCATCAAGCCACGAATGGCGCTATTGCCATAGGAGTAATAGAGGGTTTAAATCGTAAAGGAGCAAAGATCAGCGAGGATGCTATTAGACTTGGGTTATTGAGAACTATCTGGCCTGGACGATTAGAGGTGGTTAATGAACGTCCTATAGTACTCTTAGATGGAGCTCATAATCTTGATGGGGCTAGAGCGCTCCGCAAGAGTATTCAAGAGATCTTTGATAAAAAGTCATTAGCGTCTAATATCTTAGTCACTGGAATCCTTGGGGATAAAGACGTAGATAAGATGTTAGAGATTTTAATGCCAATGGCTGATGGAGTAGTAACTACTCTTCCAGATAGCCCACGTGCAATGGCCCCTGAACTTCTAGCTGAAAAGGTACGCAAGTATTGCCATAAAGTAGAGGTTGAGTCTGATCCCATTAAAGCAGTTTATAAGGGACTTTCAATGGTAGGGCAGAATGGTATGGTATGCGTTTGTGGTTCTCTTTATCTCATAGGCGCTATTCGTCCTTATTTGGTACGAAAGAGACGCGTTACCATATTTGTTGGAGCCTTTGGGAGCGGGAAGACTGAAGTAGCTATAAATTATAGTATACGGTGTGCGCGGAGAGGCGAGAAAGTGAAATTAGTAGACTTAGATATAGTTAACCCCTATTTTCGTTCTCGTGAAATGCGCAGTAGGTTACAAAAGGAAGGGGTTGAGGTCATCTATTCCACCTTAGAATCGGATAAACCTGACCTACCAGCTCTCTCCCCTAAGATTTTAAGTGCTCTCTATGATCCTGAGGCTTCAGTTATATTTGATGTAGGTGGAGACGATTTAGGTGCTACTGTACTAGGCAGATTCGAATCTGCGCTAAAAGAAATAGATTATGATATGTATTTTGTAGTAAATACATTTAGACCTTTAACGCAAGATGTAGAAGGAATATTATGCATGTGTCAGGAAATAAGTAAAATATCGCGACTCCAGGGAAGTGGCTTGATCTGTAACATAAATCTTGGAGAGGAAATAAAATCAGCCGATATAATTAATGGATATAATATTATAAAAAAAGCATCAAATAGCATAAATCTACCGATACGATTCATATCTATTAATGAAAGGCTCATCAAAGAAATAGTCGAAGCTGACATTAATGCCCATTTCCAAGAAGAGATCTTTCCATTAAAACTTTTCATGAGACTACCATGGTTAAAGTATGGGGAAACTTGAGGGAAAGAGGAGAGTGATCTTCAATGAAACGCAAAGGCTTTAAGCCCCCACAAGGGGTTAGCGTCGCTGCTGGCATTCTTGTAATGGTTGGGGTTGCTGTTCTTATCGGATGGCAACTCGGAAATTTTATACTAGACTGGGCTACGACTCCATCTGGAGAAGGTATAAGACTAACAGCAGATGATATTGGAGGTATCAATACCAGTACTGGTACTTCCAGCACCAGTAATATTAATACGACTACGCCTAGTAATAGTATGACGTCCCAAACTGGCACATCTTACCCATCAACAACTTCACCAAGTACGCCAGTTACAAGTAGTACAGGTCTTTATAAGGTTCAAGTCGGGAGCTTTGAAACAAAGTCAGCTGCTTTAGTTACAGCTGATAAGCTTCGAGCAAATGGTTATGAGGTATACGTTACCTCACTCCCACCTTATAAGGTACAGGTCGGTGCCTTTAAAGACCAAAAGAATGCTAGTAACCTTTACACTGAATTAGAAGAGAGAGGATATGACGTAAGGATAAGTTTCGTAGCTACACAATAAAGTGTAAAGATGCGTTCCACGCTATGCATAGTACGGACATCTTGTTAGTTTTTCTTAACAAAGGAAGGTAAATAGGGAATTTATTAAAAGAACATAGCTAGGGTTCTGTGATGCCTCTAATGGCAGTGTTCTAGCAAGAAGATTTTCATCGTTTTTAGTTGCAAAGTTTCTATATAAATGGTATACTATATTAGTGAGGATTGCTTAGTGCATAATGTGTCGTCATCTAGAGTGGGTTTTAGCCCACTCTTCGTATATTTTAGGAGGTGGCTTTTAAAAGGATGGCAATGGATAGGTCTAAAATTGAACAAAGGATAGAGGAAATAGCTACAGAAATTGTAGGAACAAAAGGCCTTAGCCTTGTAGATGTGGAATATAAGAAGGAGTCCGGGGATTGGTTTTTAAGGATTTACATTTACAAACCAGAAGGTGTCAGTATTGACGATTGTGAAGAAGTTAGTAATGCTATGAATTCTTATCTGGATGAAATAGACATTATCCCTGGTAGCTACCTTTTGGAAGTATCTTCTCCAGGTTTAGAAAGAAGATTAAAAAAGGCACGTGAGTTTGAGATTTTTGCTGGACGAAAGATAAAGATACACACTTACTTTCCTGTAGACGGTAGAAAAGATTTCAGAGGACTTCTAGATGGATTTGAGGATGGAAAGGTAAAGTTACTTTATGAAGAGGAAAGTATTATAATTCCTTTACAGGCTATCTCCAAAGCGCAATTGATCTATGAACCATAGAGAACGGTTTTAGAGAGCGAGTTTGAATTATTGCAATTAATATATTAATATTGAAGCAAGGGTATAATTGAAGGGGGGGTAGAGGAATGAATAGTGAACTCCTTACTGCATTAAATCAGCTAGCAGCAGAAAAGGGTATATCAAAGGATCTACTCCTTCAGGCTATAAGCGATGCCTTACTCTCTGCTTATAAAAAAGATAAGGGTTCAGCACAGAATGCAAGGGTTGAGGTGGATTCTAAAGGCGGACAGGTTAAGGTTATCGCTAAGAAGGATGTAGTAGAGGATGTAGTGGATACGAGAAATCAAATTCATTTAGAAGAGGCTAAGAAGAAGAATATCCGCTGTCAGCCTGGGGACGTGCTAGAAGTTGAGGTCACTCCTAAGAATTTTGGAAGGATAGCAGCCCAAACTGCTAAACAGGTAGTGGTACAAAGGATACGCGAAGCTGAACGGGATTTAATATATGAAAAATATAAGAATAGGGAAGGCGACATAGTTACTGGAGTAGTACAAAGGCAGGAAAATAAAAATGTTTTTATAGATCTTGGTGAAGTTGAAGCAATTTTAACCCCTAATGAACAGGTGCCAACGGAAAATTATCAATTTGGGGATAGGATAAAAGTCTATATACTTTCTGTTAAGAAAGCAAATAAAGGACCACAGGTCTTTGTCTCTAGGACTCATCCAGTCTTTTTAAAGAGGCTCTTAGAGATGGAAGTGCCTGAGATTTATGATGGTATAGTTGAGATCAAGTCTGTTGTAAGAGAAGCTGGAAGCAGATCAAAGGTATCTGTGGCTTCACAATCTTCTGAGGTGGATCCAGTAGGAGCATGTGTAGGACCTCGTGGTTCAAGGATCCAGGCTATCGTTAATGAGCTTAAAGGAGAGAAAATTGATATAATTCAGTGGGATAAGGATATGATGAAATTTGTTGCCAATGCCTTAAGCCCAGCTAAGATCCTTGATGTTAGGTTAAATGAGGATAAACGTCATACTACAGTAATAGTGCCTGATGATCAGTTGTCTTTGGCAATAGGCAAAGAAGGACAAAATGCTAGATTAGCCGCTCGACTTACTGGTTTGAGGATCGATATTAAAAATAAATCCAGAATTGCTCAAGAAGAATGTACTTTAAAGGAAGAGGGTAAGGAAGGATGCGAGGCACATGAGCAAGACGAAGCGGATTCCCATGAGGACATGCATAGGATGTCGTAAAGTACAGCCTAAAAAGGAAATGATTCGAATTGTAAAGACGCCGGAAGGGAACGTAGAAATTGACTTGATGGGCAAACGCTCAGGTAGGGGAGCATATATATGCCCTGATGAGGGGTGCTTTGAAACAATCAAAAAAGAAAGATGTTTAATTAAAGCTTTAGGAGCAAATATTCCCAACGAGACCCTTACATCCATTGAAAAATCCTTGAGAGAGATTCGCGAAAGAACCCTGCCGACTTGCTAAGGTTTACTGAAGCCCCCTTTTTAGGGGGCCCTTACCCTATAATAGTGTTAACTCATGTCTCGTATCCTTTATTTATTGGAGAAAGAAAGATAACTACTAAGGAAGAGAGGGGTCGAGGACAGATGAATTTGATTGGCCCATGAAAATTAGGAGGTGAAGTGTATGAGTAAGGTGAGAGTTTATCAGCTTGCCAGAGAGCTCAAATTACCCAGTAAAGATTTAATAGATATCTTAGAGGATCTTGGGGTAGATGTAAAGAACCATATGAGTGTAATAGATGCAGATATTGCTCAAATAGTTGCAGATACAGTTACTGAGGAGAGAAGTAATAAGAAGGTCTTTGAAATAGATAAATACTATGATGAAGACGAAGAGGAAGATATTAAACGGACTACTGGATCTGTTAAGAAAAAGCCTAATGGAAAAAGAAAGGACATACACGATAATAAGGTGGGACAGAGAGAAAAGGGCGCTAAAGATGATGGTACTTTAGGGGAGAATGATTCAGAAGCCATTGAAGCGCGAAAAAAGAGCATAGAAATACCTGTAGCAATTTCAGTGCAGGGATTATCTGACTTAATAGGGATAACCCCTATCCAACTCCTTAAACAACTATTGAATTATGGTGTAATGATTAATATAAATCAGGAGTTAGATTTTGAAGTAGCAAAGAAAGTTGCCGAAGCATCGGGGTTTAAAGTACTGAAGGCTTCGGATAAAGAGGGAGCTAAAGACATAAAAACTACTAATTATGAGGATAAACCAGAGAATTTAAAGGAAAGGCCTCCTGTAGTCACTATAATGGGTCACGTTGATCATGGAAAGACTACACTATTGGATGCAATTCGTGAAACGAATGTTACTGCACAGGAAGCCGGAGGCATTACTCAACGTATAGGCGCATATCAAGTAACTTTTAATAATAAGCAGATAACTTTTATAGATACTCCAGGCCACGAGGCTTTTACAGCAATGAGAGTTAGAGGCGCCCAGGTTACTGACATAGTTATTCTTGTAGTGGCAGCTGATGACGGCGTTATGCCCCAGACTGTAGAAGCTATAAATCACGCTAAAGCCGCAGAAGTGCCTATTATAGTCGCTATAAATAAGATCGATAGACCAAGTGCAAATATAGATAGAGTTAAACAAGAATTAACAGATCATGGGCTCATCCCAGAAGAGTGGGGTGGGGATACTATATGTGTACCTATTTCAGCTCTTAAAAAAGAGGGACTAGATGACATCTTAGATATGATTCTCCTCTTAACTGATATGGAGGAACTTAAAGCTAATCCTAATAGACCGGCAGAAGGTGTGATAATTGAGTCGGAACTTGATATAGGCAAAGGTCCGGTGGCAAGAGCTTTAGTAAAGAGTGGGACTTTACAGATTGGTGATTCAATAGTGGCTGGTACTATTAATGGTAAGGTCAGAGCTATGATGGATCATTTAGGAGATAGGCTTATTTCAGCAGGCCCTTCAATGCCTGTGGAGATAATTGGCTTCTCTGCAGTTCCGGAGGCTGGTGATCTCTTTGTAGTAGTGGAAGATGATAAGCTTGCTAGGCAGATAGCATCTACGCGTCAGGAAAAGAGGAAGACTGAAGAAATGTCTAGACCTCAACGTGTCACCCTTGATGAGTTCTTTAAGAATGTGAAAGAAGGCAAAGCCGCAGAACTTAATATCGTATTAAAAGCTGACTTCCAAGGTTCTATAGAGGCTCTCCAAGGTGCTCTAGAACGATTGAGTACAGGCGAAGTTAAAGTTAATATAATACATTCAGGCGTTGGTGGCATAAATGAAAGCGATATAACATTAGCTACTGCTTCTAATGCTATAGTCATTGGTTTTAATGTAAGACCTGAGCCCAGTGCTAAGAAGATGGCTGAGGCGGAGAATGTAGACATGAGGTTCTATCGCATAATCTATGATGTAGTAGATGATGTCAAGGCAGCTTTACAGGGTCTCTTAAAACCAAAGGAGGTAGAGGTCAGTCTAGGTCGTGCTGAGATTAGAACGGTCTTTAAGATTCCGAAACTCGGAAATGTAGCAGGTTCATATGTTCTTGATGGTAAGATTACTCGCTCTGCTCGTGTTAGAGTGATAAGAGATAATGTAGTTGTTCATGAGGGACGGATAAGTTCCTTAAAGCGTTTTAAGGATGATGTTAGAGAAGTTCTAACTGGATTTGATTGTGGTATTGGCGTAGAGAATTTTAATGATATAAAAGAAGGCGATATAATCGAAGCCTTCGTAATAGAAGGAATAAAGAGGACGTTGTGATTGTAAGTAGTAATTCATAAGTCCGTCCTGGGGGTGGTATTATGTCTCGTTTGAGAGTTCAAAGAATGCAGGAAGAGATGAAGAAAGAAGTCAGTCAAATTCTTAGAACAGAGCTCAAGGATCCTCGCATCGGTTTTATAACCATTACTGATGTAGAGATTTCTTCAGATCTTCGCAATGTGAAGATCTTTGTGAGTGTTTACGGTAGTGATGAAGAGAAGGCAAAAACTATGGATGGACTGGAAAGTGCTAGCGGTTTTATTCGAAGTGAAATAGGAAAGAGAATACAGCTGAGGTATACCCCGGAGCTCTCTTTTAAGTTTGATGAGTCTATAGCAAGAGGAGCTCGAATAATGAAGCTTCTCAATGAAGTAAAAGGTGAGGGAGAAAAGGAGACTTAATAATATGGAGGTAGGCATTATAGCCGATTTGATAAAAGCAAAACATGATTTCATGATAATATCTCATGAAAATCCTGATGGAGATTGTATCGGCTCCATGCTGGGGCTTCACCTTCTCTTTAAGAGTATGGGGAAGACCTCAGTCATGGTAAATGCCGATCTTATTCCTGATTCATATTCGTTTCTTTCTTCAGTAGAGAAGATAGTTACATCTCCTCCAAATAGAAAATTTGACGTTGCTATAGTTGTGGATTGTGCAACTCTAAGTCGTATGGGTGATGCACAAAACTTTTTGAAGATGGCTGATATTGTGGTAAACATAGACCATCATAAATCGAATGAGTTTTTTGGCGATATCAATTTAGTCTGCTCAGAGGTTGCTGCCTCAGGTGAAATTATCTTTGAGATAATTAAAGCCTTTGAACTAAAGCTTACTCCGGAACTTGCCACATCGTTATTTACTGCTATATCTACTGATACTGGTTCATTTAAATTCTCAAATACTAATTTTAAAACCTTTAGGATAGCTGCAGAATTGGTTGAAGCAGGAGCAAAACCTGACGTGGTGGCAGAGAATGTCTTTGATAGTAAACCATATGCCACCCTTAAGCTTTTAGGAGATGTTCTAAAAAGCCTTAAGGTTAGCCCGTGTGGTCGTGTGTCATGGGTTACTATATCAAATAAGAAGATGAAGGAATTTGATGTTTCTGAGGAACAGACAGAGGGTTTTGTGAACTATGTTAGAATGGTAGAAGGAGCCCAAGTATCTGTTCTTTTAAGAGAACAAGAAGATGGCGGAGTGCGGGTAAGTTGGCGATCAAAAGGAGATATCGATGTCTCTAATCTTGCTGGGCTTTTTGGCGGTGGTGGACATGCCAGAGCAGCTGGGTGTACCATTGAAGGGAAGACTTTAAAAGAGGCAGAAAGCGATGTTTTAAAGGTGGTTTACGATGCTTTGCAATAGAATTTGGGCTAACGGTGATATGGATGCATGGTATATTCAATGTATATAAACCGTCAGGAATGACCTCTCACGATGTGATACGTAAGATAAGGCGTATGATGCCTAAGAAGACTAAAGTTGGACATTGTGGGACATTAGATCCATCTGCCAGAGGAGTTCTTGTAGTATGTGTAGGAAAAGCAACTAAGTCTATTGAGTTTTTAATGGGATATGATAAGGCTTATATTGGTGAGTTAGTTCTCGGTATAACTACAGATACTCAAGATGCAGAAGGCAACATCATTAAGACAGTAGAAGATTTCGCACTATCTATTGATGATATCAATGAAGCATTCGAAAGATTTAAAGGTGAGATCTGGCAGATCCCACCTATGTATTCTGCTTTAAAACGAGATG
Source organism: Firmicutes bacterium UBA5435 (assembly GCA_002426645.1). Taxonomy (GTDB): domain Bacteria; phylum Bacillota; class UBA5435; order UBA5435; family UBA5435; genus UBA5435. The sequence continues at coordinate 38,999 of DIRN01000047.1, forward strand.
GGAAGAAATTGTATGAGTTGGCTCGTGCAGGACAAGTAGTAGAGAGGGAACCTAGACGCATTAATGTATATGATCTAAGGTTACTAGGTGTTAACAAAGGCTCTCCCGAAGCTCTGTCTAAAGGCGATAGGATATCTTTTAAAGCACTTGTCTCTACAGGAACATATATACGTACTCTTTGTTATGACATAGGTGAGAATCTCTCTTGTGGCGCTCACCTAGATAACCTAGAGAGGACTCAGTGTGGCCCTTTCACCTCGCTAGAGTCGTGTTTTTTAGACGAGATGGAGAAGGCTTTTGAAAGTGGTAATTTAAAAGATTTTCTCATGCCTATAGAACGAGGTCTAATGCATTTGCCGGAAGTTCACGTAAAGGATAGCTCAGTTTGTCACGTGATAAACGGTGTTCCCCTCTATGAAGCAGGAATCGCTTATTACCCAGATGATCTTAAAGATGGACATCATGTACGTCTTCATTCTCAAAGAGGGGAGCTTTTAGGGATTGGGCTGGTATCCTCAGATAAAGGGGTTATATTTTTCCGACCGATAAAATTATTGATTCCTATTCTTTGAGCAGGAGGGATTTTATATTTTTATAAAGGAGGATAGAAATGTCAGGTACAGTTCTTGCGTTGGGAGTCTTTGATGGCGTTCATATTGGGCACCAAAGGCTATTAAAGAAGGCAAATGCTCTCTCTAAGGGGACAGGTTTTAAGAGCATAGCTCTTACGTTCCATCCTCACCCTGATAGTGTGCTTAATCCCACAGGGGGTCCACCTCTGATAACTAGCATAGATAGAAGAGCGGAGCTTCTTTTAGAGACTGGAATAGATGAGGTGTTTGTCTGTCCTTTTACTAAGGACTTTGCGTCCCTTAGCTCAGAGGAGTTTGTTCAACAAATATTGAAAGGTAAGATGGATGCGCGCATGGTGGTGGTTGGTTTTAATTTTATATTTGGTCGTGGCGGAACTGGTACTACAGACATTCTCAAAATACTTGGTGAGAAGTATGGTTTTATAGTAGAAACAATAGAACCTGTAACAATAAACGGACAGATAATCGGCAGTACAGAAATTAGAAGAAGGGTCTCAAGTGGAGATGTAGAAGGGGCTTCTCTTTTACTTGGTCGCAATTTCTGTATGTCTGGGAAAGTAGTCTCAGGAGCAGGAAGAGGTCGTACGCTAGGGTATCCTACTGCTAATCTTTGTATTGAAGATGGTATAATCTATCCAGGTGATGGAGTATACGCAGGCGTGATAAATCTAGAAGGAAAAACGCATTATGGTTTAGTGAATGTAGGATATGCTCCAACCTTCCAAGGATATCAAAGGACAATAGAAGTCCATATTCTAGATTTTCATGAGGATATTTACGGTTGCTCTATGAGAGTAGAGTTTATAAAGAGAATAAGATCTGAGAGGAAATTTCCAGGGCCCGAAGCTCTAAAGGCTCAGATTAAAGCAGATATAGATAACGTTAAAGAACATACCCCTTTTTTAAATAATAAACTTTTCACATATTCCTCAGCTTAATGGAGTTATAATGATTTAACTTTCCTATAGATCCATACAATTGTTAATTCCTCCTTGCGCGTGATCTGTGCGTGTGATATAATAGAGGCGTCAGAATACGGAGTTGCCTGAATCTCTTAGAGGGGAGTGCTTTGATGTTATCAATAGTTACGAATAAGGAAGATAACGACATCAAAGGCATGGTAGAATTAGTAGCCGAACTTTGTCTCAGTAAAGAATTTGAAACTCTCCGAAAGGAATTGGCGCGCCTTTATACAGAGTCCGATTCTAAGGAATCAGAGGTGAACGCCTTTAAGGATGCTCTCTTTACTATGCTTGTTCAGAACGATCATAGGTTCAGAACAGAGTCTGAGAAATAAGGAAAAGGGAGATGCATAGAAAAGGAAGAGACGTTTGGGATGAAGGTTATTGTTACGGAACATGCCAGGACCAGGTTGAATGAGGATCGTCAGAGAGGAATAGAGATTTCGGATGTAGTCAATGCAGCGTTGAAGGTGCCTGGGAAAGTTCCAACAGCAGCTAGGTTCAGAGGATTTAGTTCCGTGAGTGGTAGGATCTTTGATATAGTGATTAAAGACATAGGGATCGGGCGGCTGGTCATAACTGTCATAGGGAAATAGTAAAAGGAATTTTCCTTAAGCGGGTATGCCTCTTCCATCTATTCTTTGACGAGTAGTTGGTATATGTGGTATGAACCATTGGCTAAGATGGTCGAATCCTCCGACGATCTTCATGGCGAATGGGGATTTGATGAATTGAGGGAGGTGAGGGTAATGGCTTTAACTGCAGAAGATAAACAATCCATAATTGAGAAGTACAGGTTGCATGATAGCGATACAGGTTCTACAGAAGTTCAGATAGCCATTTTGACTGAACGGATAAATGCCCTTCATAAACACTTAAATGTGCATAAAAAAGACCATCATTCAAGGAGGGGTCTTTTAAAAATGGTTGGGCATAGGCGTAGACTGCTCAAGTATTTAAGTCAGAATGATATAGAAAGTTATAGAGATCTGATTGGACGACTAGGTTTACGAGGTTAATCTGTATCGAGTAGGGGAATTATAATTGAGGGAAAGAAAGATTTATAGAAAAATCTCACTCAAGTCCATTAAAGAGCGGGGAGAGTCCCGCTCTTTAATTAAAAGAGAGCGATTTTTTGATTCAAGGAGGTATATGAATGGCAGAAAAATTCGAAATAGATATTGGTGGAAGGCCATTAGTAGCTGAGATAGGTAAATACGCTGGACAGGCTAATGGCGCTGTATTAGTACGTTACGGAGAGACTGTTGTTTTGGTTACTGCTACCATGTCGGATGAGCCTAGGGAAGGAATAGACTTTTTTCCGTTATTAGTAGATTATGAAGAAAAGATGTATTCCATTGGTAAGATACCAGGAGGATGGGGGCGGCGTGAGGGGAGACCATCAGATTCAGCAATATTGGCCTCTCGTATGATAGACAGACCCTTAAGACCTCTTTTCCCAGAGGGCTTTAGGAATGATGTGCAGATAGTAGCGTTAGTGCTTTCGGTTGACAAGGATAATGAGCCAGATATTACGGCTCTTTTAGGCGCTTCTATAGCGTTAACCATCTCGGATATTCCTTTTGCTGGTCCAATAGGCGCTGTGAGAGTGGGGATGGTAGATGGACAATTTATCATAAATCCTACAGTTGAAGAATCTGAAAAGAGCGATATGGAACTGACAGTAGCTGGGACTAAAGATGCAATATTGATGGTAGAAGCAGGTTGCAAGGAAGTCTCTGAAGATTACGTGGTAAATGCTTTGGAATTCGCTCATGATTACATAAAGAAACAGGTTCTCTTTCAGGAATCACTCCCGTCTGAAGTAAAGAAACCCAAAGTTGAAGTACAGCTTTATGACGTAAACAAAGAGTTAGAGGAAGAGGTAAGGACCTTTGCTACTACTGACCTACGTAATGCGATAACAACTATAGATAAAGCAGAAAGAGAGGACCTTATCAATCAAGTCAAAGATAAGACAGTTGAGTACTTTGTAGAGAATGCAAAGATACCTTCATATGACGAAGAATTCGTAGAGAGTCCCCATGAAGAACTGTTGTTGCTTGAAAAATCAGTTTCAAAGATCCTTGATAACATCACCAAGGAAGAGGTCCGTCAGATGATCGTGGAAGAGGGAATTCGTCCCGATGAGCGCAAATTAGATGAGATCAGACCCATATACTGTGATGTAGGCATACTTCCAAGGGCTCACGGTTCAGGACTCTTCACCAGGGGACAAACCCAAGTTTTAACCATTGCGACCCTGGGTGGGCTCAGTGATGAACAGATACTAGATGGATTGACTAAAGAGGAAACTAAAAGATATATGCATCATTATAATTTCCCGTCATATAGTGTTGGTGAAGTAAGACCTTTAAGAGGTCCTGGTAGGCGTGAAATTGGTCATGGTGCCTTAGCTGAAAGAGCATTACTACCTGTCCTCCCATCTAGAGAGGAATTTCCTTACGCTATCCGTTTGGTCTCTGAGGTCCTTGAGTCGAATGGTTCAACCTCTCAGGCTAGTGTCTGTGGAAGCACCTTGGCATTAATGGATGCAGGTGTTCCAATCAAAAAGCCTGTGGCTGGTATAGCAATGGGTCTTGTAAAAGAAGGGGATAAAGTAGCTATCCTAACTGATATCCAAGGCTTAGAGGATGCGCTGGGGGATATGGACTTTAAGGTAGCTGGTACTGAAGATGGAATCACTGCTATACAGATGGATATAAAGGTAAGCGGGATACCTATGAGTATCGTAAGACGTGCACTTGAACAAGCGCGTCTGGGACGTCTCTTCATTTTGAATAAGATGGCTGAGGCCATTAAGACCCCACGTGAGAATCTTTCAAAGTATGCACCGCGAATTATAACTATGGAGATAGATACTGATAAAATAAGGGATGTAATAGGTCCAGGTGGAAAGGTAATACGCGGTATTATCGAAAAAACAGGCGTAGATATCGATATAGAAGATAATGGGACGGTATTTATACTTTCTGAGGACGCGGCTGGTGCTGAACGTGCTATGAATATGATAGAACAGCTAACCCGTGATGTAGAAGTTGGTGGACTATATATGGGTAAAGTTGTAAGAACTACTGGGTTCGGTGCATTTGTTGAGATACTCCCAGGCAAAGAGGGGCTTGTACATATATCAAAACTTGCAAAAAACAGAGTAGCAAAAGTAGAAGATGTAGTAAAGCCTGGAGACGAGGTTCTCGTTAAAGTAACTGAGATTGATCGTCAAGGACGCATTAACCTCTCTCGACGTGATGCACTTGGGGATGACGAACAATAAAGAGAGGGGTAATTGAAATGTGCCGTCAGGGTAGCATAGAATCAGATATCTGTGCAATTGCCGATACGGTCGTAGCATTAAGGCGAGACTTTCATGCTTATCCTGAGCTTGGCTTCGAAGAAACTAGAACATCGGAAATAGTAGCTCAGTTCCTTGATGACCTTGGGATTAAGGTCATCAGGGATGTGGGTGGCACTACTGGTGTAGTTGGGCTCTTAGAAGGGGTAGAGTCTGATAAGACAGTAGCGTTACGTGCAGATATGGATGCCTTGCCTGTGGAAGAAGCAAATGATTTAGAATACAGATCAAAAGTAAAAGGGGTTATGCATGCCTGCGGCCACGATGCTCATACAGCTGTGCTTCTTGGAGCCGCAGCAGTCCTTTCCAAGCATAGGGATTCATTGAAAGGAAATGTAAAGTTTATCTTTCAACCTGCTGAGGAGGGTAAAGGTGGCGCGAAATATATGGTAGAGGCGGGGGTTCTAGATGCTCCTGAAGTTGATGCTATCTTTGCCTTACATGTATGGCCTGAACTCCCTGAGGGAATAGTAGGATATAGGTACGGTACCACCATGGCTTCGAGTGATCATTTTCATTTAACAGTGGAGGGGAAGGGAGCTCATGGAGCCTCTCCACATAGTTCTAATGATGTAATAGTTGCAGCCTCGTTAATAGTTCAAGCCCTTCAGACCGTTATAAGCAGAGGAATAAATCCAGTTGAGCCAGGAGTATTAAGTATAGGTAGCTTTCATGCTGGTATTAACTACAATGTTATTCCAGAGAAAGCAGAGCTCTTAGGTACTATTAGGGCTAGTAGCCCTGATGCGCGGGAGACCATTCATAATCTTATGGAAGAACGGATTAAAGGTATAGCAGCAGCGATGGGAGTTCAATATAGGCTAGTATTTGGTACAGGCTATCCTCCTACTGTGAATGATGAATTCATGACTAATCTCCTTAAGGCAACAGCAAGGGATGTTGTAGGAGCTGATAGGCTCAAAGAAATGCCCGCGCCTTCAATGTGCGGCGAAGACTTTTCTTTTTATTTACAGAAAGTGCCAGGATGTTACTTTTACCTTGGTGTGGGCTCTAAAGATCCTCTTCAAAGATTTCCAGGACTTCATAACCCATCATTTAGCTTCAATGATAGAAAGAACCTCTCCATAGGAGTGGAGCTCTTTGTTAAGCTAGCCTTCAATTACCTTAATTCATCTAATTTTAAGAAAAGATCTCAATAATTTTATGGAATAATGTAAGTATATTTTTATATAATATATTAATTTCAGGGAGGCCTTTAAAGATGAAACAAATTAAACCCTTCTTTATTTCTTTATTTTTTTGTATGATACTATCAGTGACCTCTTTTATGGGTTTTAGCGATAATATTATTTTCTCAGCTCCAAGCCGAGACTTTACAGGAGATTTTGAACTTACTTTCTTCAATAAAAGTGGAGAAGGATTTTTAGGAGAGACGTTCCGCAGATATCATCTTTTGACTTTTGAGTATGAAGATAGAGACTTTATATTTGGAGCTGCATATAATTGGTGGGATACAGTAGAAGGGGCTACTTCTGTACATAATCTGACCCCTTGGATGCTGAGGATTCAGTACAAACCAGCTAGTGACTGGAAAGCTGATGTAGAATATTGGTATGTACGCGATCTACAGAATAAAGGTACTGGTGATTCGCAGGCCTTTAGGGTAATGATAGAGAGGGATTGGCAATTGGCATCGGGTGTGATGGGGACTCTACGTCTTAGTAGTGGTAATAACTCTCCTTTTACCATAGGCGGAGAAATAGGATTTAAAAGAAGCATGGGTCAAATAATTGCTGGTTGGAATATGCTATCTGTACTAGATGAACACTATATTAATTCAGGTAATACATGTTTACACGCGGGAATGTCTATCCCTATTTCAGCAGGTGTAGAATTAAAGGTAATAGGATATCACCTTCTTAATCAGGACCTTCATCCGACTAAGTGGGTAAAGTCTACCCTTCAATTTGATCTATGGTAAAGGTAGTGTAGAGAAATCCATGTATTCGTGGTATAATACTATTATATCTAAGCGATTAGATAAAGTAATATAAAATTATGAAGAAGGATTTTTGTAGTAAAGAGCGAATTAGGAAAGGAATCATTAAACTCCCAGTGGCAATCGGATAGCCTTATAAGTGTTTATAATGTAGGCTAAACAGAAGGTGTTAATGAGATTAGTCCCGTTTAGGATCGAGAAGAGTCCAGTATCATTATGGAGATACTAAAATTTAAGATATCCATGGTAGAGGAAACATCTTCTTGTTATACCTTAAGGTATGATAGGAATATTAGATATAGCTAAAAGAAGTATGTATGGTCTATAAGAGACTCGTACTTACTTAGAATCTTGCGTTTCTAAGCATGAGAAATCTATGACAAAATATTTATGATGTTTCTTTTAAAGGGAGGAACCATTTAAAATGTGGAAAGTCGTTTATATAGCTTCCAATAGGCCCAGCGCGGAAATGATAAAGCAGCTCCTAGAGGGAGAAGGCCTTTTGGTCATGTTGAAACCATTGGGGGTACCTCATCTAGGAGATTCAAGTAATGTAGAGATTCTTGTTCCAGAATCTGAAGTGGAGGAAGCATATGAGATCTTGAGCACAAATTATAAGAATCTTTGAAGGTTCACAGGATTGTGTTTTAAAGCGAAGGAGGTGAACCGCACATTCTTCATCTTTGCAGGTGAGGTTTTGTGGAAAATATTATGGCCTTTAAGGATCTATTTCGTAGTAAACCTAGGTACGTAACGGTTGATCTTAGCACTAAAAAGAAGGAAATTCCCGAAGCCTTGTGGACAAAATGTCCTATATGTGGGCAAATGCTCTATGCAAAGGAATTAGCCAATAATTTATACATTTGTATGAAGTGTAGTTATCACTTTAGAATAGATGCAAAGTCACGTATTTCGCAACTAGTGGATGAAGGAACCTTTATTGAGTTCGATGCAGAACTTCAGTCAAAGAATCCCTTGAATTTTAAAGGTTACGAAGAGAAGTTGAGTAAGGCACAGAAGGTTTCAGGGTTAAAGGATGCAATGATCTCAGGTGAAGGGATGATATATGGTAGACCCGCTGTTATTGGAGTAATAGACTTTAATTTTATGGGTGGCAGTATGGGCTCTGTAGTAGGTGAGAAAGTCGTCCGTTCCATTGAACGTTCTATAGAGAAAGAGTTGCCTCTTATTATTGTTTCTGGAGGTGGAGGGGGAGCTCGAATGCAAGAAGGTATACTTTCCTTAATGCAAATGGCTAAGACAAGTGCTGCTGTGGCTAGACTAAGCGAAGCTAGATTATTATACATTTCAATTTTAACGGATCCAACCATGGGAGGGATTTTTGCGAGTTTTGCTTCTCTTGGTGATATAAATATAGCTGAACCTGGTGCGGTCATAGGTTTTGCAGGTCCGAGAGTTATCGAACAGACCAGGGAGAAGTTGCCTACAGGGTTTCAGACGGCTGAATTTTTATTAGAACACGGCATGATCGATATGGTGGTCCATAGAAAGAATCTAAAGAAGACTTTAAAGAAGATACTGGAGTTTCATCCTAAAAACCATTGTGTCGAGGACATAGATAGTCACGGACTACCATCACCGAATGCGTTAAAGTAGTTGAATATTATTTAAAAATTCCCTCTTATGGAGGTGAAGATAAGGGTGCCCAATTCACCATTTTTTTTGGACTTTGAGAAACCTTTAATAGAAATGGAAGAGAGAATAGCTGCTTTGAAAAAGTTTACTGAAGAGAAGAACATGGATTTTTCTGACGAGATAGCAAGGCTAGAAGAACGTGCATGTAAACTCGGTGAGGAGATCTTTGGCAATTTGACAAGATGGCAGCGGGTACAATTAGCACGTCATCCAAAGCGTCCTTTTGCTCTCGATTATATTAAATTAATATTTCATGATTTTATAGAGCTCCATGGAGATAGGCATTTTAGGGATGACCCTGCCATTATTGGAGGCATAGCTGGATTAGATGGTCGCCCAGTCACAGTTATCGGTCAACAAAAGGGGAGGGACACCAAAGAAAATATTGCGCGAAACTTCGGTATGCCTCATCCAGAGGGATATCGCAAAGCACTTAGGCTAATGAAGCAAGCAGATAAATTTGGACGCCCTATAATCTGCATAGTAGATACTCCAGCGGCATATCCAGGTATTGGAGCTGAAGAACGAGGTCAGGCCATAGCCATTGCTGAGAATCTAAAAGAGATGACGAAGTTAAGTGTACCAGTTATAGTTGTCGTAACTGGTGAGGGAGGAAGTGGCGGGGCTTTGGGTATAGCTTTGGGTAATGTAGTATTGATGTTAGAGAATTCTATATACTCAGTTTGTCCTCCTGAATCCTGCGCAGCGATAATTTGGAAGGATGGTACACTTGCTGAAAAGGCTGCAGAGGAGCTGAAACTTACTGCGCAAGATCTTTTAAAGTTTAAGGTTACCGATGAAATAATTAAAGAACCATTAGGTGGTGCTCATAGAAATTATACTGAGACTGCGGTTCGAATTAAAGAGGCGCTACTCAGGCACCTGCAGCAGCTATCTGAAATGACAGGAGAAGAATTGGTTAGAGAAAGATATAATAAGTTTAGGAATATGGGGGAGTTCTTTGAAGGAGAAGGAGGGGGCTAAGCAGATGAGGAAAATTGGAGTTTTAACTAGTGGTGGAGATGCACCAGGAATGAATGCCGCTATAAGAGCTGTTACCAGAACCGCCCTCTATTATGGCGTTGAGGTAATGGGTATAAAGCGGGGATATCATGGTCTGGTGCATGGTGAGATAATTCCATTACGTTCCCGAACTGTAGGAGATATCTTGCAGAGAGGTGGAACAATACTTAGAACCGCAAGATCAGAGAAATTTAAGACTCCAGAAGGACTTAAACGCGCTGCAGAACAACTAGATAAGTTTGGCATAGAGGGATTGGTGGTTATTGGAGGCGATGGTTCTTTTAGAGGAGCCTTAGACCTTATGGAGTATGGTATAAAGGTTGTTGGGGTTCCAGGAACAATCGATAACGATATTGGGTGTACAGATTATTCTATTGGTTTTGATACTGCTGTAAATACCGCAGTGGACGCGATAAATAAGATTCGTGATACAGCCACATCCCATGAGAGGCTTTATGTTATAGAAGTCATGGGACGTAACTCGGGTTTTCTGGCTCTGACTGCTGGATTAGCAGGTGGGGCTGAGTCAGTCCTTATTCCTGAGGTTCCTTTCGATATAGATGAAATTTGTAAAAAGATAGTAGCAGGTCATAGGCGAGGCAAGGCTCATAGTATAATTGTAGTAGCTGAGGGCGTTGAAGGGACCCCTAAACCTGGACAAGCTGCTGAGAACATTGGTTTTAAAATTGGAAATATGATCTGCGAGAAGACTGACTTTGAGACGCGTATAACAATCTTAGGCCATGTTCAGCGGGGTGGTACCCCTACAGTAATGGATAGGGTACTAGCTACTCGTACAGGAGCTAAGGCAGTAGAGTTGCTCTTAGATGGAGATAGCGGAAATATGGTAGGGTTAGTGGATAATAAATACGAGGTTTTCTCTATGAAAGAAAGTATCGAGAAGAAGAAGTCTATAGATATGGCAACCTATGAACTTGTTAATATCCTATCATCTACGTGATGATAGATTGAGGAGTAAATCCGTGGGAAGTGGGGGAGCTGGGTCTACAAACACTTTATTATGTTGGAACGAGAAGGAGTTGATTTGATGCCAGATGAGATATATCTGGATAATAGCGCTACTACGCGTGTAGACCCTGGAGTAGTTGGGGTGATGGAAGGGATCTTTCTTAATGAATATGGAAATCCTTCCTCGCTGCATGGAAAGGGCGTACAGGTTGAAAAGTTAATTAAAGAGGCACGTAGATCAATAGCTTCTATACTCCAGGTTGAACCGGAGGGCATCATATTTACCTCAGGCGGGACTGAATCTAATAATTTAGCTATAAGAGGAACAGCCATGGTGCCTCGGCGAAGAGGCCACCATATAATAACCTCTAGCATAGAACATCTTTCTGTGCTAAATACCTTTAGAGATCTAGAAGAGCAGGGTTACCCTGTTACTTATATAGAACCAGACAAAAGAGGACTTATAAATCCCGAAGCAGTAGCACAGGCAATTACTGATGAGACGATCCTCGTCAGTATAATGCATGTGAATAATGAAGTGGGTTCTATAGAGCCTATTGATAAGATCGGTGAGGTTGTCAAGGAAAAAAGAAGGGATATAATCTTTCATGTAGATGCGGTTCAAGGATTTGGCAAGCTTCCGATTTATCCAGAACGAGGTAATATAGATCTTCTTTCTATAAGTGCTCACAAGCTTCATGGTCCTAAAGGTGTGGGTGCTCTATTTATACGGAAGGGTGTAAAGATCAAACCAGTCATAACAGGTGGTGGACAGGAGCTCGGCTTTAGGAGTGGAACTGAAAATGTCCCAGGTATAGTAGGATTTGGAGAAGCTGCGCGATTAGCTGCAGATGGTATGGAAGAACATAGTCAAAGGCTCAACTCTCTTAAGGAACGTTTAATAGAGAGACTTTCCTCTAGTGTTCCTGATGCGATAGTAAACGGTGCTTTAGGGGAAGAGAGCGCTCCACATATACTTAATCTTTCATTCCCCGGGATTCGAGGTGAGGTATTAGTTCATTCCCTAGAGACCAGGGGTATCTTTGTATCTACGGGTTCAGCATGTTCATCACGGAAGGCATCGACAAGTCATGTTCTCACGGCTATGGGACTAAAGGAAGCTATAAGTGAGTCATCAATAAGAGTAAGCTTCTCTATATTTAATACTCAGGAGGACGTAGATCTTTTCGTTGAAGCTCTAAAAGATGTGTTAAAGGAGTTACGTGAGATCTACAGAGGCTATTAAATTATATAATGGAGTTGGAGAAAGGTGTACGATGTAATTCTATTGAGATACGGGGAACTAGCCCTTAAAGGAGAAAATAGACCGTTTTTTGAAAGGGCTTTAAAGGAGAATATATGTAAAGCTCTTCCTAATATAGACCCAAAGGCTGTTAAAAGAAGACACGGAAGGTTTTTTGTAGATGTTGCTGAAGAGGAAGATATAGAAAAGATGCTTAGTGCCTTAAGTAAAGTCTTTGGGCTTGTATCTATAAGCCCAGCGGTAAGACTTCCTTTAGATCTTGATGCAATAAAAGAAGGAGCTTTTGCTCTTGGAAGAGATGTTATACCTATTGGGGGAACCTTTAAAGTCCAAACCAAACGAGCTAATAAAGGGTTTCCTTTTTCTTCGCCAGAGATCAACAAAGAAGTAGGCGGCTATATACTTCCACGATTAGCTGAAGCAAAGGTAGATGTTCACGAACCAGATGTAATCATTGATGTAGAGGTCCGAGAAGATTACGCGTATGTAACTGGACGAGTAATTCCTGGCCCCGGTGGCTTACCCTTAGGTACTAGTGGTCACGGCCTTCTCCTTCTTTCAGGGGGACTTGACAGTCCTGTTGCAGGATGGATGTGTATGAAGAGGGGGCTTAGTCTAACTGCCCTACATTTCCATAGTTTCCCATTTACAAGTCAACGTTCTAAAGAGAAGGTTATAGATATCGCGCAGGTGCTAACAGGATATGCAGGCGAGCTCCGACTCATAGTGGCCTTCTTCACAAATATTCAAAAGGAGATACAGACAAAGGTTCCTGAAAAGCTAAGGGTCATACTTATGAGACGAATGATGATGCGTATAGCACAGAAGATAGCTCAGAGAGAAGGCGCTCTTGTACTGGTTACAGGAGAAAGTCTAGGACAGGTAGCAAGTCAAACCCTTGAAAGTATAAACGTTACTAACCAAGTGGTGGATCTCCCAGTCTTTCGTCCCCTTATTGGAATGGATAAAAGTGAGATTATAGATAGAGCTAGGGCTATTGGTACGTATGATATATCGATACGACCGTATGAGGACTGTTGTACTCTCTTTGTACCTCGACATCCTAGCACAAGACCCGCGTTGCAGGAGGTAGAGGACGCAGAAGCAGGTATGGATATTCAAGCTCTTGTAGAGGAAGCCATAGAAAAGAGCAAACTTATAATAGTAAATGGGAGGAATAGCTGTGGGTGAATCTTTAAAAGGTACTTTACAGGCTGGCGTAGGAAAGTGTAATATAACTCCGCCAGCTTATTATCTTGCTGCTGGTGGGTTTGAGGAGGATTTAATACGTGAAATTAAAGAGGAATTCTGGGTACAGGCTATGGTACTATCAGTTGGCGATGAAAAGTTAGCCATAGTCTCCTGCGACTTAACTCTTATCTCTAATGAATTAATAGATGAGATGCGTTCATTAATTCTTGAATGGACTGGTATCCCACGGGAGGCAACAATAATTAGTGCAACACATGTTCATGGCGCACCAGTGACTTTTCCAAGCTGTGCAGGCGAACCTGATGAGGCATATCTTAAATTGTTAGTTAGAAAGGTGGCTACTGCAGTACTTACTGCATGCCAAAATTTGCGACCAGCTAAATTAGGTGCAAGCTCTGGATATGAGGATAGCGTAGCCTTTAATCGACGTCTTAGATTTCCCGATGGAACAGTGAGGATGAACTTTAGTCTTACCAAGAATCGCGCATATCCAGAAGCTACTCCTTTAGGACCAATAGATCCAGAACTAAGCGTATTACGCGTAGATGATGTGTCCGGGAGACCTATAGGCGCTCTAATTAACTATGCGTGTCATAATATTCCCAATTTTGCTTCTTTAATCGGAACCTATATGGGAAGGATCTTGGATTGCCCCGACTTTATGGGTATATTCTTACCTGGCGCCTGCGGTAATGTAAATTATATAAACCATTTAGAGCCCAATCAAGGGACTTCTGCTCAGGAATTGTTTCGTATATCCAGGATCTTAGCGTGTGAGGCCGCAAGAACTCATCAACGTATAGTTACAAGTACAATTGATGACGTGGAATACACCAAAATAATCTTAGAGATCCCTGAAAGGGGTTTCACAAAGGCAGACGAGGTTCCAGGAAAGGCACAAGAGGAGGTATTTATTAAGGAACGCAAGAAGGTTCGTGAGAAGGGCATAGATACCATTCATCAAGTTGAAGTCATGGCAACTAGACTTGGGAATTCTATTGGTATAGTAAGCAATCCAGGCCAGCTATTTGCAGAGCACGGACTTGAGATAAAGTCTAAATCTCCTTTTGAAAAAACATTTGTACTATGTCTAACTAATGGAAATTGTGGCTATGTTCCCACCAGAGAGTCCTTTGACGAAGGAGGCTATGAGCCTCTGAGGACATCTCACTCAAGCTTCCTCTCAGTAGATGCCGGCGAGCGCATAGTTGATACGTCTGTAGCGCTTCTAAAAGAAATATATAGGGATTAAACTAAAATCTTTAAAAGCTATCTTATAGTAACGCTGTTCTATGTATGATCATACATAGAACAGCGTTTTATTTTTCTTGGCATAATGATATATATTACTCACTATATTGAATTGCAGGGAAGTCTCTGGAAAACAATGAAATTCGGGCATGGTTCATTTTCACCCGATAATTGGTTTACACTTTTTGCGCACTCATTTAGGCATAGAAATACTGTTGCATTGTTAAACAACGGTTTTGAACCTTCGGGCTGCGATTTTTTAAGAATTAATGAGTTCTAGCTTTAAGAGCCGACACCATTACATAACAAGCAGAAATTTGCTCCTTAATGGCCTAAAAGGATTGGCTGCATAGTGTTAGGATAGCCTCTGTGCCCATATTAATTCCTAACATGTATAAGCTCGCATATATATCCTTCGGAGCGTTTTACTTTATAGGTTTCCATCAATAAATCCTGTATATTCCGTATAGAGGCTCCACCGGGGAGAGTCAAACGAGTATTAATCTATCAATAGAGTTCTTAGTTACTGAGATTGTAAAAGGTGCTGTATATTTAGCAATTAGATTTTGTGATATATCTAGACTACATGGAAGACCTGATGATTCGGGCAACAAAGCTTCTTTGATTCCATTAGCTATATTATAAATAGTAGTGCGACTTACTCTAGGTCTATCTTTTAACTGCCTAATTGCACCCCCTTACAAGGACTGGTGCCTAAAGACGAAATGGGATATAATAAATTCAATGATTCATGAGGAGCTTAAAACCAATAAGTATAAATCAAGTATGAAGTTGGGATTCTGTAGCGGTTTTATGAACTGCACTAGATTTTTCAGAAGCGGTATACGCGGTCCGTATGTACCGTTCTGTGAAGAGGAAAAATGCTAGGCTGATCACCTAGCATTTACCTACTAGATCACATAATCAATCCAGGAATTTTTTAAGATCTTCTACAGTATTTATTTCGAATATATTATCTGTTATAGCATTTAGCGTATCAACATCTAATCTTTCAAGTTTTTTTCTACATTCCTCAGACATATCTATAGACTTTTTCTTTAATAGTTTTAATGTAACCTCTCTCAAAGTTATATCTCTTCCCTGTACGAAACCCTTCTCAACGCCTTTCTCTAAAATCCTTTGATATCCGGCGGATTCTTCCATAAACAACATTTGCTCCACCTCCGTAAATATTTTATCGATAATATCTTTTTTAAAGGCTAAGCCAGCAAATATCTGTGCTTTAAAGGCAGCTTCGCGTTTTTCCTCTATATCATAATCGCTATTTATAATATCTCCAACACATCCTTGAAGGAATCTTTCTTTCTCTTTCAGTTAGAGGTAAGAGAGGGTAAAGGAGTGGATCATTTGTCTCCTTAAGCTCCTTATATCCTAAGGAACCAATATCTATGATCTTATACCCATATTTTAAGTAATTGCATTCGCCTAAACATAGATGTAGTGAATCATCCATTCTCATAGGCCTAGAGCCTAGATATAGCACTAGTTGATATACAGGGACTTTATGTTCTTCATATATCTCCACTGCATACCGTAACATCCGATATAGCATGTTCCTGTCGTTTTTGCTCTGAAATTCAGTATGAATTACCATATCACCCTTCTCTTTAATATGACCTTTCAGGAGCAGGTCACAGGTCCTTGACTGCGTACGCTTAAATTCCAGATTTAAAGGCTGAAGTTCTTCTACATCCATACCACTAAAGTACTTTATCAGTTCTCTTTCATATCCTGGGAAGAGTTCTTTAATGGTACCATCGTATATGGTTCCTTCTTTTTTTAACTTTATCTTCATTAATATATACCCCAACCTTTCTATAGATATATTTATTTCTAAATATATCTATAGAAAGAAAGATATCTCAAGGGATAAGCTAGGCTATGTGATTGTTTAGTAATGAGATGCATCCTATCTGTGCATCTATCTACTCCATACGTTCCATTTCAACAGGCATTACGAAGCCGGTTATCCTATGACTATGACCACTATCGTAGCTTGTCGTGAAAGAGGTATAGTGGGTATGAGCACCGCCTGGTAAAGAAATTGCAGGTCCTGTATTCGCACAATAGGTATGAAAATGGCCATATATATAAGTTGTTCTACCGATTATCTCGTGATAATGGGTATTATCCATGGGTATACCTATTCCGGTTGTACCTGGATGAAGATGGCAGTGTCTTTTCTCGCAGGTTGTTATGCCTGTATGGTCATGTACATGATGCCGAGCTCTTTCCAATTCAACATCCATAGTCGTGCCCCCTTTCTTATCTATATTAATTTATGTTAACAGATAGATAGGGGTGCCTGTTTAATATGTTCCTTGAACCGGAATCTCCTATATGTCAGCAGAGCGCTAGGTTATAGCGCTCTGCCGTACATCATGCACTCTTGATATTACCCGAGCTCATCTTCTCTAGATTTACTATAAGCTCCTGAAGCTCTTCCTTGAGTTTATCTATCTCTTCAGGAGTATTTTCCATAATGGGAAGATTATTAAGGGAGTTCTTAAAGAGCAGGTAAGCTTGGTGAACAAAGTTATATGCAAATTCTTTTTCTTCTATGGTCAGATCTCTCGTAGAAGAGCTGACTAATAATTTACTCTTACCTTCAGGCTCAAGCTTAAAGGTATCTCCCATGTATGGTACATAGGAGTCTATACCTAACCTTTCTTTAAAGAGCCTGGAAAGGTTCAAGGAAGCTTTTTCTTCTCCATGTACAACAAAGATTTTACGCGGAGGACTTATCATCTTTGAGACCCAATTAAGTAGTCCGTCTTGATCAGCGTGAGCTGATAAGCTTTGTATAGAATGGATACGAGCGTTAACGGATATTTCTTCACCATGGATCCTAACTAATTTTTCTCCGTCTAAGATCCGTCTACCAAGGGTTCCTTCAGCCTGATACCCAACGAATAGAATGCTAGATTCAGGTCTCCAAAGATTATGTTTCAAGTGATGCTTTATCCGTCCAGCATCGCACATACCGCTAGCTGATATTATAATTGAGCCTTTGGCATTTTCGTTTAAGTACTTTGACTCTTCAACAGTCTTAGTAAATTTTAAGGTGGGAAAGTCAAGAGGCAGATCGCCACTTGCAAGTAGATGCAATGTTTCAGAGTCATAACACTCTGGGTTTTTACGGAAAATTTTTGTAGCTGAAATAGCTAAGGGGCTATCCACATATACTGGAACAAGAGGGATGAGCCCTTTCCCTACTAAGCCATTTAGTTCATAGATTATATCTTGGGTTCTACCAACGGCAAAGGAAGGGATTATTACATTTCCACCGGATTTCACTGTATCGGATATGATTTCTCTTAGTTTACTTACGTCGCTTTGTCGGTCCTCATGGAGGCGATCACCATATGTAGATTCTATAAAAAGGTAGTCAGCCTCTGCTACTAAATCAGGATTTCTTATAATCGGTTGATTTTGGTTACCTAGATCGCCAGTAAAGATCAGTTTGACTTCATGTCCGTCCTCTTTAACCCAGATTTCTGTTATAGCAGAGCCAAGAATATGACCGGCATCTTTAAAGCGCACAGTTATATCTGGAGTAAGTTTGATGATGTCACCATAATGGTATGACTTAAAGAAACTAAGACTATCTATTGCGTCTTCATACGTATAGATGGGCTCAAGGGGAGGCTGGCCAGCTCGAATGAGCTTTCTGTTCTTCCTCTCCACCTCCATCTCTTGAATATAACCAGAGTCAGCTAACATTATTTCACATAGGTCTCTTGTGGCGTTTGTTGTGATGATTTGACCACGGAACCCTTTTTTACAGAGTTTGGGTATTAATCCGCTGTGATCGATATGAGCATGGGTGAGAAGGAGGAAGTCGATCTCTTCTGGAGCGAATGGAAATTCCCCATAGTTCCTTTCCTTCAACTGGTCAGGCCCTTGAAAGAGGCCGCAGTCTACCAGGATATTGCATTCATTTGTCTCCAAAAGAAAACAAGAGCCAGTAACAACCCTGGCAGCACCTAAAAATTTTACTTGCATAATTAGTTCCTCCCTATATAGAGTTCTGCTCTAAGTAGAAATCATTGATTCTTATATGCGTTCCCGTCTAAAGGATTTTGCGTCTGTGCTATCCTTTTATATGTTTCAGGTCTCCTATGACGGATAGTTTGTTCCCGCCAGTTAGAGATGCCTTCCACTCCGTAGCATCGTACTATTCGTGGTCTATCTAAGTCTATGACTGTATTGATAACCCCAACATATCTACCAGTTTCACCTAAGATAATACCATCAGGGGCAATAGTACCACTTCGACTCATCCGCTTTGAATGTGTGGGAAAAAGATGATTTCTGCGCCTTCTAATGCAAGTATCCTTACTACCTCTAGGAACTGATTATCAAGGCATATCATAATTCCTACTCTTCCGAAATCTAGCTGGAATATGGGATAGTCGTCGCCTGGCACAACACCCCATTCAAGCTCAAGAGTGGCGGGATGAGTCTTATAGTAACATCCTAAGATTTTGCCACCTCTACCTATTACCATAACCACATTACGCAATATACCATTACAATATGCGAAGATAGGAGCTATTATGTACATCCTATACTTTAGCTACCTCTGCAATCTTCTCATATATGGGTCCAGATAAATCTTGTGCAACTGTAGCTATTTTATTTCCAGGTATACCGTTTTTAGAGAAGGCTTTAGGGAGGCATACTATATCCGTACCTCGTTGTCCGGCTTCTTTTAAAAAGTCTATAGTGCATTCTAAATTCCATCGTTCCCTCTCTTTCATAGGGCCTTTAATGGGCATCTGCATAGAAGCTACATTTGCTATTCTGCTCAAGTAATTCCCTCCAAAATTAATTTGGTTGTATCTTAATTAATTTCGACGATCATATTCATATTTCCTTCTTTGCTATAGTATAAATTCGTATGCCGTAAAATACTGAATTTAGGAAAAAGGTTTCTATCTGTAGGCAAAGAGCGCTTTGAAGAGGTGCTAACTAAGGTCATATAATCGCTAAGAACTTGAGTCGGATTTGAATTATAATTTTTCAGGACGTCTCTTAAAAAGAGAACGTCCTGAAAGGTATGCTATATTTTCCTGGCTTTTTGCAATGCGTCACGAAATTTGGAATCTACTGCAGCAACTTTTTCGTATTCAACTTTGGCTTTACGTTTTTCACCCATAGCTGTAAATGTTTCTGCTAGTTCAAAGCGGCATGTGAGAAGAAGTTCTTCACTGCGATCTTTTTTACGTCGCAAAGCCCTTCTTAAGGTCTCTACTGCAGAATCGTAGAGGTCAAGCTCTCTAAAGGAAAAGGCTAGATATAAGAGGGCGACTGTCCCTAATTCGTCAACATTATCTATACCTTGTAAAGTATCGATACAATTTTCATATTCTCCGTTTTCGTAATAAAGCTCACCTAAAGAAAGTTTTACTAATCTATCATCTATAAGATCGGACTTCTTCAAAATTTTAATGGCCTCATTGATCCTACCTGCATCTTGATAGATCTCAGCAGCAAGTAGAGTCAAGCCAGTTATATCGTTCATGACATTTATAATTAATTCTTCTGTTACTTTTAGTCTGCCACCTATTGTAACGTTATACTTATCAAAGTATTTTCCGAATTCTTTTAGATTTTCGAAGATAAGATTTATAGACTTAAGCCTTTCGTTATCGTCTTTAGATATAAGCGCTATGATAAAAGCAGCATCAGCCATTGAAGGATCTTTCTTTAAAGCTTCTCGTAAGGCGTGTATAGAGTCTTCTCTTTCTTCCTTTAGAAGGAAGTTAATACCTTCTATAAAATCTCTTTCAGCGGGAGGTGTAGTAAGGGACTTAAAGAAGCTGAGTTTAATTTCTCCCTTATCTTTAGTCTCCCGGTTAAGGATATTAGCTATATAGGGATTTGTAGAACTTTGATTTTTTGTCGATGATGAACTAAGTTTCGTCCGCTTTTCGTAGTAAACTCCAGTTCCAGGTATACCAACACTAGTTCTTAAGCCTCTGGGGCCTATTCCTATACGCATGCCTCGAGTGCCTGCACTAGCTCCTACGCCACTCTTACTGAAGTTCAATCGTAAACCTCCTCCTAAGTTTACGCTTCTGCGAAATCTCAATCCCAATGGTATTATCGCTCCTTTCGCTGATAAAGGCTTTTTTTTATTATAACATTATTTCTGCTTAATATATTTTACCATGATTCTTATCTGATCTCAACTATTAAGAAATAGTGGTATTTCATGATATGCTATTCCAGAGCGGATATAACTAGATTAACCCTTTGTAAGTAGAAACCGTCAATAATTAGGAGAAATTATATTCCTTATGAAGAACTATTCATTATAAAGATTAGAATAAAATTGATAGGGGGGAGTTATAATGGTAGACGTTAATAAACGGCTGAAGGTAGATAGATCTCTAGAGATCTGGCGAAGAGCAGAGGAATCTATATACCTTGGTGTTCAGACTATGAGTAAGAGCCCAAAGGCACATGCTTTTGGTGCATTTCCTATATATATTGATCATGGTAAGGACGCTCATATCTTTGATGTTGATGGCAATGAATATATTGATTATGTTTGTTCCTTTGGACCTATTATACTTGGGCATGGATATCCTAGGATAGTTGAGGCTGTAAAGAAACAATTAGAAAGGGGTGTCCTCTTTAGTCTTTCAAATGAGAACGAAGTGATTCTAGCAGAAGAGATGATAGACTCTATTCCATGTGCAGAGATGGTAAGGTTTCTCAAGACTGGTGCTGAGGCTACCACAGCTGCAGTTAGACTAGCTCGCGCGTATACAGGTAGGGATAAAATACTCCACTGTGGATACCATGGTTGGAACGACTGGTATGCAGCAACGTATCGGAAGAGCGAGAAGGGTGTCCCTAAAGCTCTGGAAGACCTTATCTTTTCCTTTAAATTTAATGATATTAATTCGCTGAAGGCTCTCATAGATAGGGAAGGGCCTGATGTGGCTGGTATAATCATAACTCCTTTATCTGGTGCAGAGCCTACCAAGGAATTTTTGGAAGGTGCTAAGAAATTAGCTCATGATAATGGTAGCCTACTCATATTCGACGAAATGTTTACAGGTTTTAGATTGGCTATGGGTGGTGCGCAAGAGCGCTACGGTGTAATCCCTGATATCGCTACCTTTGCCAAGGCAATGGCAAATGGCTTCCCTATATCTGCTATAGCCTCTAGAAAAGATATCTTTGCAAATTGTTCTGAACTCTCAATATCCTCGACTTATGCTGGAGAGATACTCTCTCTTGTAGCAGGTATTGAGACAATAAGGGAGCTACGGGAGAAGAAAGTTCAAGAGTACACAGGAGAATATGGAGAAAGACTAATGGAAGGGTTAAAAGAGATCAGCTGTTCTACTAGTATGCCACTACAAGTGGTAGGAGCACCACAGCTTCCGTACTTGAACTTTGATGTGGATAAAGAAGTCTATGAAGATGTATGGACGCTCTATCTTCAAGAGATGGCAAAACGAGGAGTATTAGTGAGGCGTAAAATGTATATGTATATAACCTATACTCATAGCGAAGCTGACCTAAAGAAGACCCTTGATGCTGCGGAGGGTGCACTTTTAGTTGTAGATAAGGCTTTAAAGAATGGTGATATAAAGAGTTATTTACAGACTGTTGCGCCTTCGGAACCTAGTTATCTTAGTATCTCAAGATGATCGTATGGTCCGTAATATAGTTGCTTTTCACCTTAAGATACCGTATAATATATTCAGGGAATGAAGCACTCCCTGGATATATCCGAACTGCCTATTGGGGCTAATGGCTTCTACGTAAGGATGTAGAGCCGTTAGCCCTTTTTTAATACAAAGAAACTGGGGGAGAGAATCATGGTTCTAAGTATAACAATGATTATTTTAGCAGGTATTATTGCTGATTCGCTTTTTAAACTGATAAGACTGCCTGGACTACTTGGTATGCTGCTTGTCGGAATAATTGCAGGTCCTAAAGGGCTGAATATAATAAGTCCTGTTCTCATAGGGGTATCGTTAGAATTAAGGCAGTTAGCATTAATTGTTATTCTTTTGCGGGCAGGATTACAGATGAGGGGGGACACGATAAAAAAGGTAGGCAAGACAGCGTTGCTCATGTGCTTTTTGCCCGCGACCTTTGAGTGTATAGGCATCACTTTAATAGCCCCATCGATGCTTGGCATTACACGGCTCGAAGGTGCTATATTAGGCGCTATACTTGGAGCCGTATCCCCAGCTGTGGTGGTTCCTTATATGATTGAGTTAACTGAACGTAATAGGGGCACGGCTAAGGGCATTCCATCTCTCATTATGGCGTCTGCTTCTATAGATGACGTATATGTAATAGTGCTCTTTACTTCGCTTATGAATATGTACTTCGATATAGGGCAAAGTGTTTTTTTATCCGTTGCCAGTATCCCCATTTCCATAATAATAGGCGTGTTTTTAGGGTTTATTATTGGTACTATATTGTGTTGGTTCTTTAAGAATTTCCATATGCGAGATACTACAAAGGTGCTTATCATTACTGGACTCGCTGTTTTGATCATTTCATCAGAGGCCCTTCTTAAAAACATCATCCCTGTATCGGGGCTACTCTCTATCATGACGATAGGAGCAGTTATACTCGAAAGATATGAAATCCTTGCTCGTAGGTTATCTGCTAAATACAGCAAAGTCTGGGTTGCTGCTGAAATCTTGCTCTTTGTCCTTGTAGGTGCTCAGGTGGATATTACCATAGCGCTTGATATAGGAATCAAAGGTGTTGTTGTGATCTTTGGAGGACTTGCTTTTAGGAGCCTTGGAACTTTTATTAGTGTATATACTGCAAAGCAGTTTAATTGGAAAGAACGACTCTTTTGCGTACTGGCTTATCTGCCAAAAGCGACTGTGCAGGCTGCTATAGGTTCAATTCCTTTAGCAGCTGGTGTGGAAGCAGGCAGCATAATCCTTGCCGTTGCAGTTTTGGCAATACTTATTACTGCACCTATAGGAGCTATAGCTATAAAATACACTGAAAATATACTATTGGAGGATGATGTACCGTTATAGGTATATCAAAGACTATTTTAATTCTATATGGATCTCTTTTCCTAATCCTTTAGCTACCTTACTTATAAAATTAATGGTAGGATTATAACTACCGCTCTCTAATCTACTTATATTTGATTTTTTCGTTCCTATGCGAAGAGCCAATTCTTCTTGTGTTATATTAAGCTCCTTTCTTGCATTTTTTATCTTAGAAACAAGGTCATAACGGGGTTTTAGCCTTTCGTATTCGGAAATCTCAACGTTTGATCTACTCATGTTAACACCTCTTGTTATATTCTTAATACGTATTGTTCCCTTTTATAGCATTTTATAACCTTAAATAAAATGCCCTTGATGTTTAGTAATAAAAAGAATATAATATAAATATAAATGGTAATGACTTTCATTTAGAATCATGCTAGATGATTTTTTGAGGAGGGAGGTTCGCTAATTGGAAGGTTTTAAAAGTAGGTTTTTCATAATCTTATTGTGTGTAATATTTATCTCTGGGGCCTACTCCAAGCATAGTTCATTAGTTCGTTCTACTCCATTAGAGAAGATAAATGTTGTTACCAGTATCTCGGTTCTAGAAGACTTTGTTAAGGAGATCGGAGGAGAAAAGGTAGAGGTTAAGACTTTAATTACAGGGTTAGAGACCCCTCATACCTTTAGCCCAAAACCAAAGGATAAAATTAATCTTCTATCGTCAGATATCTTCTTTAAAGTAGGGCTAGGTTTAGAGAGTTGGGTAGATAAATTGCTTGATAGTGCACCTGATGAGCTTCTCATTGTAGATACATCAGAAGGTGTAGAAGTCATAGACTCCCATGAAGATCATGATCATTTAGGTAATCCTCATATCTGGTTAGACCCAGAGAATGCAATTACAATGGCTAGACATATAGCAGATGCTTTGATTGCTAAGAACCCTGAGAATAAAGATTACTTTGAAGAACGCTATATAGAGTATACTAAGAAGATACGTAAGGTATCAGATGAGCTAAAAAAACGAGTTGAAATGCTCGAAGATAAAAGAGTAGTGGTCTTCCCAGCCTCTTACCCATATCTTCTTAAAGCTTTTGGCTTTGAGACTGTTGCAACCGTTGAGGAAGTGCACGGGCAAGAGATATCAGCTAAGAGACTTGCAGAGATCATAAAGGTAATCAGAGAAGAGAAGGTCAAGTTAGTTATAGCTGAATGTCAATTCTCAGATAAAGATGCCAGGACCATCTGTGAAGAAAGTGGTGCTGAGATAGTATACCTTACACCCCTTCTGGCTCCTCAGATCTTTCCAGAGACTAAGGATTATATTGGTATGATTCGTTATAACGTAGGAGAGATAGTAAGGGCTTTAGAAGGAGAGAGTGGTAACTGATGAATAAACCAATAATTGAATTCCAAGGAGTTACAGTAGGGTATTCCAATCGTCTTGCTTTCTATGATATTACTCTTAAGATAGAGAAGGGAGAGTACATAGGTATTATAGGGCCTAATGGTTCTGGAAAGAGTACAATGCTAAAGACAATACTGGGACTTATAAAACCTATTGAGGGAAGGATTTCAGTCTTTGGGATGGATACCAATGGCGCCTGCAAGTTTAGATCGAGGATAGGATATCTTCCTCAAAAAGAGGCTATTGATCCTAGGTTTCCTATCCTTGTGAAAGAAGTCGTTTTAATGGGGCGATATAGTTCCATAGGTTTCTTTAACTCGCCTTCTAAAAAAGATAAAGACATAGCATTTAAAGCTTTGAGCCAAGTAGATATGGAAGACTTTGTAGATGAAGCCATGGGGCATCTCTCAGGGGGGCAACAGCAAAGGGTTTTAATCGCCCGTGCTTTAGCTCAAGAACCTGATATATTACTCATGGATGAACCTACTGCAGGTGTTGATGTGGAGACACAAGAAAAGATTTTAGACATCACATGTAAGATCCATAAGGATGAAGGACTTACTATTCTCATGGTAACACATGATATAAATCAGATCTTTCCTTATGTTAATAGAGTAGCTTACCTTAATACAAAGCTTTATGCTATTGGCGAACCTAAAGAAGCGTTGAATTGGCCGCCTTTAGCTCGGGTTTTGTATCGTTGAATGCTACTGTAGATGGAGGATTATCATGCTTGAATTTTTTAGTTATGACTTTATGTTACGCAGTCTGCTGGCTTCTATATTAATAGGTGCCACGTGCTCTATAGTCGGAGTTTTCGTTGTTTTACAGGGTCTTTCATTTATTGGTGCTGGTATTGCCCATGCAGCGTTTGCAGGAGTAGCCCTAGCGTTTTTAATAGGTTCAAATCCATTCATTTTAGCCATTATCTTTAGCTTGATTATGGTATGGCTCTCTGGAGTTTTGAGTGAGAAAGGAAGCCTCAATCTTGATGCAACTATTGGGATCTTGTTCTCTTTAACAATGGCTTTAGCAGTCCTCTTTATTGGTTTGATGAAGCAGTATAATGCTGATCTTTATGGATATTTATTCGGAAGCATCCTTTCAATTAGTAAAGGCGATCTTAAGGTGATCTCTCTCATTAGCTTCTCAGTTCTTTTATTAGTAAGACTCTTCTTTAAAGAATTTCATTTACTCGCCTTTGATCGTGAGATGGCTGAGGCATCGGGATTACCCGCGCGAAAGCTATTTTTTCTTCTTCTAACTTTGATGGCAGTAACTATTGTTATGTCCCTTAAGGCAACAGGGGAATTACTGGTTATTGCCCTTATAGTGATACCTGCATCAAGTGCATATCAACTAACCCATTCCATGGGGAAGATGATGCTCATAAGCGCGGCTTTTGGGGTGAGCGCCTCTATCCTTGGCTTGATAGCTTCATTTTACTTAGATATACCATCAGGTTCTAGTATAGTTATATTACTATCATTAGCATTTGCACTCTCAGTGGTCTTCTCACCTAAAAAGAAATGCTCTGCCCGTATATACCAACGCTTTAACGAAGAAGCCTCTAAAAAGGAAGTGAACCCAAATGAATGATAAAGTATCTGACCTTGTCGATCAGATGAAAAGGTGTGGATACAAAGTCACGAATCAGCGTGAACTTATTTTAAAAGAGTTTACAGAGAAGGGAGGGCATTTATCCGCTCAAGAGGTATATGAAAATGTAAGAAAGGTCATACCTCATATTAGCCTAACCACTATATATCGAAATATAGAGATGCTAATAGATATAGGGGTTTTATGTCCAGTTGAATTAGCTAGTGCCAGCGATGGGAGTGCTCTATATGAGATAAATAGAATACATGACCATCATCACCATCTTGTATGCACAAAGTGTGGTAAAATAATAGAATTCAATATGTGCCTATTCCAGGAAATAGGGAAAAAGTTATCAAGTATAACTCAATTTAAAATTGATGAGCATAGGTTAAAGGTTTTTGGGAGATGTCCAAAATGTCAACACGGGAGGTAATTTCATGTCATCAAGAATACAATTTATCAAATCGCCAAGCAAAGGTGTGGTTAATCTTTTAAAGCATCGTATAAATTCAGAGGCCTGGGAACGGATTCAGAAAACTAACTGGGACTCAGTAGCACTCATCCAAGCTAATTTGCCTCTTCTCTTTGCCTTTGCTGACAACGCAGAAAAATCAGCAGATGTTATAGTTGAAGAAATCAGAGGGACATGCCCTCAACACCTTTCCATGATTGCTATTTTTGGGAGCACATCTGCTGTTCAAGCAGCATTAGAAGGAATTGATATGTTTTTGAATAATCAGAAGTAGTTTTTTATAAAGGTAATAATTTTTTAAGATTGATCCCCATTTATGTATTATTAAAATGGGGATCATATTTTTCAAAAAGTTATTGACATATGTTCATAAAAAGGGGTATAATAATAATGAGCATATGACCAATTGAATAAAAAGAATTAAATTCATACGGTTTTTAATATACGATGGTGCGTGATTATTTACATGTATAAAATTTTAAGCGAAAGGAGGTTTATTAAATGCCACGTGGAGACAGAACTGGTCCTTGGGGCCAAGGACCTATGACTGGACGAGGTGTTGGTTATTGCGCAGGTTACGCTGTACCAGGGTATGCAAATCCATATGTAGCGCCAAGAGGTAGAGGCATGGGTCGTGGCCGAGGATATGGAAGAAGGTTCTTTTCTAGAGGATTACCTTGGGTAGGGGGCAGATGCTTTCCAGCATGGGGTCCTGCTCCAGTTGGGCCAAAAGCTTATGCTCCTTACTATGGACCTGAGACCATGGATTCAGAGAAAGGGTCCTTAAAAGCCGAAGCTGAGTTTCTAAAGGGACAATTAGCAGAAATTCAGGCGAGGCTTGAGGAACTAACGGCAGATGAAGGAGACAAAAAAGAATAGAGTTACTTATATGGTGCGGGAAGGATATAGTATCCACCGCACCATAAATATAAAAAATTAGTAAGTGGGTGATTATATTGAAGATAGCCATATCTACAGAGAAGAATATAGTTGCAGCACATTTTGGGCGTTGCCCTGAGTACACCATTGTAACTGTTGAGAGCGGAAGAGTAGTTAACAAAGAAGTCATTCCAAATCCTGGCCATGAGCCTGGTTTCCTTCCAAAGTATCTTGGTGAGATGGGAATCAGTACTATAGTTGCAGGTGGTATGGGACCACGCGCTCAAGCGCTCTTTGATGAGAAAAATATCCAAATAATTACAGGCATTTCTGGGACTGTAGATGAAGTTATTAAAGAATACCTTGTTGGAAGACTTAAAAGCGGTGAGAGTACATGTGAACATCACTAAGCCCATATCTTAGAGAGCGAGGATTCCAGATGATAAAGGATTTGAAGGTTACCATTCTAATGGATAACATCACATTTAGACGTGACTTAATTGCTGAACACGGACTATGCCTCTTCATTGAGACTAATAAAGGGAACATGCTCTTTGATACAGGAGCTAGTCCAATGTTTATAGAGAATGCAAAGAAGTTAGGGATTGCTTTTGATAATATAGACGCATTAATCTTAAGTCACGGTCATTATGATCATACAGGTGGAATTCGTGCTTTACTAGAGTATAAGAGTCCTCTCAAGATATATATGCATCCTTATGGTTTTGAAGAAAAGATTAAAAAGGATTGCAAAGGAGAGTGTTATCCAATTGGTATGCCCTGTAACAAGGAGAACCTAGAATCCCTGGGAGCGCAATTTATAGCGAACAAAGGGCCGCAGGAGCTCACAGAAGGTATCCTACTTACTGGTTCAATTCCTAGGAAGACAGACTTTGAGTCTCTTAACTCTACTTTATGTATAGAAGAGGAAGGACATATTTGGGTAGACCCCTTATGGGACGATCAGGCTCTTGTAATAAATATAGAGGGTGCTGGCATCGTCATAACTGGTTGTGCTCATTCTGGTATAGTCAATACTTTAGAATATGTTCAAAGTCTGGAGTATTCTCAACCGATAGGTTGTATAATTGGTGGTATGCACCTTAAAGATGCTGACGATGAACAGATCCATGAGACCATAAGTTATTTAAAGAAAATAGAATTTTCTCAACTTATAGCTCTTCATTGTACTGGCTTTTATGCTGCCTCAAAGCTTGCTTCAGCCTTTGAGGAGAAATTTCACGTAGGTTCAGTAGGAGATATTTGGGAATTCAAAGGAGCGTATTAAGATGAAAATTGCTATAACATCATCAGGTAAAGATTTAAATTCAACTGTAGATCCACGATTTGGACGCTGTTCATACTTTATCATTGTGGACGCTGATAGTATGGAGTTTAAAAGTGTGGATAATCCAGCTGTAACTGCTTCGGGAGGAGCGGGTATTCAAGCAGCTCAAATGATAGCTGATGAAGGAGTAGAAGCTGTAATAACTGGCAATGTAGGCCCTAATGCTATAAGGACACTTAGCATTGCGGGGATAGAAGTTTATAGTGGAGCGAGGGGTACTATAGAAGATACCATTAAGCTTTTTAAAGAAGGAGAGCTCACGAAAGCGGACTCTGCTACTGTGAACAGTCACGCAGGGATTAGTGAAAGAGATAACACCAGACGACGCTGGTAAATGGAGGGACAGATGTGATAGTAGCGATAGCTTCAGGTAAAGGTGGGACAGGCAAGACCACTCTTGCCACAAGTATGGCCTTGGCAGTAGGTGAACTTCAATTCCTTGACTGTGATGTAGAGGAGCCTAATGCTTATCATTTTTTAAAACCAGTGCTAAAAGGCACTAATTCAGTACGGGCTTTTATTCCCGTTTTGAATCCGAATCTATGTTCTCAATGCAGAAAGTGCGTACAGTTTTGCCAATACAATGCTCTAGCCCTTGTAAAAGGGAGAGTGATTATCTTTCCAGAACTCTGTCATAGCTGTGGTGGATGTAAAATTCTTTGTCCCACAGGGGCTATAAGAGAAGGGGAACGAGAGATAGGAACTATACAGATAGGCACTGCTATGGAAGGGATTGAATTTATAGATGGTGCTTTGAATATAGGGAATCCCTCTAGCGTTCCTATTATACGAAAGATGAAAGGCTTAATAGACGAAGATAGAAGAGTAATAATTGACTCATCTCCTGGAACCTCATGCGCTATGGTTGAATCAGTATCAGAGGTGGATTATTGCATCTTAGTGACAGAGCCTACTCCCTTTGGCTTAAATGACCTGCGCATAGCTGTAGAAACTTTAAAAATGCTGCAAGTCCCCTTTGGGGTCGTTATAAACCGTGACGGCATAGGTGATGAAAGAGTAGAGGAGTACTGCAAAGAGGAAAAGATAGAAGTCCTCTTGAAGATTCCAGATAGTAGAGAGATAGCAGAAGCATACTCTAAAGGTATTCCTTTCGTTGAAGTTCTTCCCGAATGGAGAGGGAAATTACAAGCCCTCTACGAACATATAGAGGGGGCAGTAGAATGAAAGAACTCACTATAATCAGTGGAAAAGGTGGAACAGGCAAGACTACAATAACAGGTTCTTTTGGGGTGTTAGCAAGAAGTAAGGTCTTGGTAGATTGTGATGTAGATGCTTCGGACCTATATTTAATATTAGAGCCTGAAGTACAGTCTAAAGAAGGGTTCTTTGGTAGTCAGAAGGCTTTAGTAGATGAAGAAAAATGCATTAAATGTGGGCTATGTGAGGATAATTGTAGATTTGATGCTATAGTTGATTTAAAGATAAATGAAATGAGGTGTGAAGGGTGTGGAACTTGTGCTTACGTATGTCCCGAAGGTGCAATAACCCTTAAGCCTGAAAAAACAGGTGAGCTCTTTGTTTCTGAGACAAGGTGTGGTACCATGGTACACGCAAGGCTTGGAATAGGAGCAGAGAACTCTGGCAGACTCGTAGCTCATGTGCGTCAAAAGGCTCTTGAAGTTGCAAAAGCCAAAGATGAAGAGTTAGTTATAATCGACGGTGCTCCTGGTGTAGGATGCTCAGTTATTGCATCCATCAGCGGAGTGGATATGGTGCTAATAGTGACAGAACCTACTTTTTCGGGTCTTTCTGATATGGAACGAGCAGTTGACCTTTGCACTCACTTTGGTATAGAGACACTAGTTTGCATAAACAAATATGATCTCAATAAAGAGAATGTTAAGGAAATAGAAAGGTTCTGTTATGAAAATGGGATAGAAGTAGTAGGTAGAATTCCTTATGATCCAGATGTCACCAAGGCCATGGTTAATGCTAAAACCCTTGTGGAATATAGTCAGAATACAGCAGCTCAGAGCCTTATAGAAATATGGAAAAGGATCGTAGAGCGGATGAGTTTATCAAAATCGCGTCCAGCAAAAGATGTAGAGTGTCTATGTATTGATGAGGTTCATCATGCGGATGATTATTTTTAAAGACCGAGATAGTTAGTATTTGCGAGTTTACAAGAGTATTTCCGTGAATATTGGAGACAATATGAAAATAGAAGCGAAACCTGAACTTGAGATATTCAGCCAAAGATGTTATATTAATAATTGTCGC
>DIRN01000095.1:0-6816 GCA_002426645.1 Firmicutes bacterium UBA5435
TAGTAATTCCGATTGAGTAAATAAATACTCTTTAAATTTAGTTTTACTCAATATAAAGTTGATTAATAATCCAAAAACAACTAACGCCCCTCCTGCTATAGATGGAGTATAGTCTATTTCTATTGGATGCCCCATCTCTAACACTGATGTCCTCATATAAGTCATAGCAAACAACCAAATCCCTAGGCAACCTAAAATTACTGCTCGGATGCTAAATCCTTTTACTTCTTTATCTGTTTGCGAAATTACTTTTTGAGTTTCCTCCTGAAAAGATGTCTCTCTCATTTTACTTTCCTCCTTATCTATTGGTAACATTAACCTCTATTTTCCTATAGCATATCTTTTACAGATTCATAACCCCCTTTGTTTCGTTTTCGTTAACATCTTCGGTACTAAAAAGTTCTTCAACTGGTTTTTTTAATATTTTAGATAGTTTAATTGCTGTACCTACAGAAACCCCGCGCTTACCATTCTCAATCATGCAATAATGACTTTCAGATTTAAATCCTAATTTCTCTGCCATTTGCTTTTGGGTTAACCTCGCTGCTTTCCTAGCAGCCCTAAGTTTTTCCCGCACTGAATACCTCCTTTCCAAGTTGTCACAGCGTTAACTATATTATAGTTCACATTGGGGATACTGTCAAGTATGTAATAGTCTTCTCGTTAGCTTGTTAATTTGAAAAGCTCGAAGTTCACAGTTTGTGATATAATTCTATCAGGAGATGATACTACAATGAATGGAAAACGCTTACGGATATTAAGAACAAGTAAAGAACTTACCCAAGGAGAATTAGGAAATGCTTTAAATGTCACAAAGGCCACTATCTCTCAATATGAAAACGAAATACGCAAACCTGATTCAAATATGCTTAATAAGATAGCTGACTTTTTTAATGTGACAGTAGATTATCTATTAGGGAGAACAGACATACGTACCCCATATGACCAAAAACTAAGGGAACTTGAAGAGTTTTTGATGCAAGATGATATAACGTTTGGTGGTGAACCCCTTGATGAAGATACTAAAAGATGGATCCCGCATTTCCTAGAGTTAACAAAAAAGATGCTTGCTAAAAGAAAAGAGGGGGAAGAAAACCTACATAAGCGAATGCCTCCACTTATGTAGGTAGTGGAGGCATCGTGCCTAAAATCTGCGTTAGAGATATAATTAATTGGGTGCTTGGACATAATGAGCTAAAGTATTCGTTACAACAACTACATTCTTCTTTTCCTTGGCTCTATATAGTGCTTTATCAGCCATTACAACGAACTGATCTGTATCTATCTTCTCGTTTATAGAAGCAATTCCAATACTTATAGTAATAGACTCAGAATGAAAGTCATGGGCTTGTATAGATTTCCTTAATCTCTCTGCTAATTTATAAGCGCCTTGCATGTTAGTCCCGGGGAGAATTATAACGAACTCATCCCCACCCCATCGTGCAAGAATATCAGTACTTCTACAGTTCTCTTGCAAGATCTTTACAAGCTCTTTTAGCACCCGATCTCCTATAACATGACCATATTTATCATTAATGCGTTTAAAGTCATCCACATCTAATAATATAAGAGATATATAATCAGATACTCTTCCAAGCTCTTTAGATAACCTCTCATAAAAGTACCTTCTATTACGTAAGCCTGTAAGAATATCTTTATAGGTCCCACGGTATAAATTCTGTAAAAGCTTCCCGCATATTATACTAATAATGCACTGAATCAACACATAAGGCATCCATATTAATCCTGCATGAATGTTTGTGTATTCATCTAAAAGTCTGCCAACAAACCATATAGAAAACCCAATAGAAGGTATTATAACCGGAGCAAATTTATAGAATAAATGTCTCATAATAAAACCCCCGAAGAAGTTTTGGCATCTAAGTTAATTATAACAAACTAATTGTCAGGTAGTGTCAATAAAGGGTATTAATATTCTTGCTCCATTCTAAAAACTCATCTCTATGTGAGAAAAGAAGTACCTGTCTTTCCATACCTTCAAGGGTTTCACGGATCTTCTGAAGTCGTGTAGAGTCTGTATTGAGAAAAGAGTCGTCAAAGATAAAAGGGAGCTGTATATCATGAGATATAAGATCCGCTACAGCCAGACGTATAGAAAGATAAAGCTGATCCTGAGCACCTTGGCTAAGCTGCGATATATGACAGATCTGTCCGTCTTCTTCTACATATATAGAAAAATCATCCTCAAACCTTACATTACGATTACTTTTATATGTTAAGCTCCTAAAATACTCTGTTGCTTTACCCTCTAAATGTTCACGATACGAACCATGAAACTCTTTAATAGCATCATCAAGGTAAGAGTATGCCATAGCGAGAACTTTAGCCTTCTCCTTCAACCTATCAAGTTCAATTCTTTTCTCATATAAGACATCTCTAGCTACTGCTATATTTAAAGGAGACTTACCCTCTAACTGAGCTTGAGTCTTAGCCAGTTCATGTATCTTCCCTTCTAGAGAACCTAACTCTTCTCTTAAAGAGCCAACTCTACCTTTAAGTTCACTGAATTTAGATTCCACTTCTTCTATTTCTCCTATTTCATCTATACTGGGAAGACCTGGATGTTCCCTTAAAAGATCTTCAAGGCGCTTACTTATAGACAAGACTCCTGTTTGAGATTGAAAAACCTTTGTTTCAAGAGCTTCCAAAGAATCAACTTGGTAACCAGATAGGAAAGAACGTAACGAATTACAGTCCATAACTAGAGCATCATGAATCTTCACCCACTGGTTCCACTTATCCAAAGCAAGAGGGATATCATCGCGTAAACTTAAAGTAACATCCTTTACCTGAAACCTCAAATCTTTCTCCTCTGCCTCAATATCACATATCTCAGATTCCAACTCTCTGATTCGAGTAGAAATAAATTGGACTTTACCCTCTACATCAGATAGTTCCCCTAATAGCCTCTGGCAATCTCCTATCCTCTCCATTAATTCCTCATGAGGAGTAGATTCGTCAAAGGGTTTCACAGACTCCCTTAATATTGCTCTAGCACCTTTTAGAGTTGAAAGTCGCTCTTTCTTAATCTGAAGGAGACAAAGTCTCTCTTCTAACTCTGCTATTGAAAGAGTAGCCACGTATGGAAACTCCTCATCCATATTCATAAGGCAGCCCCTTACCTCTTTGAGTTGCTTTTCCATTACGCTAATTCCAAGCCTTTTATCTTCGTTCTCTTCTGTTAACTTTAGAGAACGGCGCCCTATAAATAATCCAATAAATCCACCTAAGACTGGGAAGAGAACTAGAAAAATTAAAGGAGGACTTAAGAAAAAGCCAAAGAAGAAGCCTATTATAGCGGTGACCATAGTAGTTATAAAGCACTTTCGTTTACCGCCCATACGCACCTTATCTAAGAAAGCTCTAGCTTCGTGTAATTCCTTTTCTAAATCATCTAGCTCTGTTAAAAGCCCTATCCTATCATGTATTAACTCTATAAGTTCCGGGCCATCTCCAGCTCTTAAATCCCACTCTAGGGAGTCTATCTCCTCACTAAATTTAAGAAGATCGTTATGGTTCCTTAAAAGTTCAGACCTGTTAATAAGTTCTGCGAATCCTTCAAGAGTTCCACGAAGTCTTTCTGCTTTTTCTTTTAATTCCTTTAACTGCTTTTTATACTCTTCTAACTTTTTAAAGAGTCCACTCTTGGATGTAGTAAGATTGCTTAGACGCTTTAAAACTTCCCCCACTCTTCCGTGATATACGTCTTCTACCCGGGGAGAATCTTCAATTGTTATAAAGTCTTTAAACTCTGGAAACTCTCTACGAAGTGCAGCAAGACCATTCCTTACTCCCTCTACTATGGCCTTTGCCTTTACCTCCCCATCCTTTAGAGACTTATACTCATTCAAAGTTCTCCGATAATCTTTAATTAAGTTTCTCCAGTCATTCCATGCTCTAAGAGTACCTTCCATCTCTCTTAAGAGGCTTGCCTTTTGGCCTCTCTCTTTCTCTGCATCAAGTAACCCATTATAAACCTGATTTAACTCACTACTTACATCCTCAGCATGGGCTATAGATTCTTCGAGGCTCCTTATCTCTCCTTCAAGCTCTTCGAGCTTTCCGTCTTTAAGAGCATTACGTGGTGTAACGCCTAGGTCCCCTGTAAAGCGAGTAAGCTGAGACAATTCATCACTTAAAACCTTCAAGGCATGGTTATAGTCGCCTGTCCCAGAGAGAAGACGCTGCAATTCGTCGTCTAATTGAGATGACCGCGGAAACGGTTGACTAATACAAAATATAGACGAGAAGAGGTCTTGAGACGAGATGCCCAAAAGTTCTGTTAACCTATCCTCGTATCTTACATTCCTCTTTCGAGCATTAGGATTATGCTCCCCAGTTACCTCTTCTACCCACCCGTCATTTGTCTTTCTTGAGAAGGAAATCCTATGGCTGTCAAAGTCTCGCCATATCCTATAGATGACATCATCTACTTCAAAGAGGACTTCCCCCTCAAACTGGGATGAACCATCCCAGTTTCGATATCTTTCTGTACCAAACTTATCTAGAGATCTACTATAAGGCAGGCCAAAGAGTACAGCCATGAGACCAGCGACTAAAGTGGATTTCCCTTCTTCATTCCCAGCAATATAAGAGTTTATACCGTCACTCAGCTGAAGACTCACTCCATCTTTATATCGGCCAAAACCCACTAATCTTAAGTTTTTCCATAGAACTCGTTCCATAAATACGCCATATCAAGGCTGAGAGCGGCTCCCTCCCCTCTAAAATAGTTCAGCTAGGATATTCTCCCGTCCAACATGCTAAACAAAGCTTATCTGCTGGAATACCTATGGCTTGCACAAAAGATTCAACAGAATTATACTTTAATGTAGTTGCTCCTAGAATCTTTCTAATCTCCTCTACAGTCCTATCGCTGCCAATGAGTTCATCTTTGCTACGAGTGGAGATTCCATGTCTACATGGAAAAGTTAATTTAGGAGCACCAATACGCACATGAACCTCCTTTGCGCCTGTCTCTTGAAGTTCCCTCACTCTCTCAACTAGTTGAGTACCCCTGACAATAGAATCATCACATAAGACTATAGACTGATCCCTAACTGCCTCTCGAACTATATATAGCTTATCCCTGGCGATCCTGTTCCTCTCGTCCTGATTTGGCGGTATATAGCTTCTCCCTAGAGCATATCGGTTATAATCAAAGACTATACCATATGGAACTTCAGAAGCCTTGTGATATCCTAAGGCGTGTCCCAACCCTGACATGGGCACACCTGCAACCACAGTCGCCTCAATATCATCATCCTTAGCTAGACTAGCACCGAGATTATTTCTAGCTGTTGCCACTGGAATACTGTTAATAACTGAATCAATACGAGCAGTATAGGCATATTCAAAGGCGCAATGAGCTATCCGCTCGGACTCTACCTGGGATATCTTAGAAATCCCTGTTGGACGTAGGAGATATATCCCACCTGGCTCTATATCTTTGATTATCTTCATGCCCAAACCATTAAGAGCTGCAGATTCCGAAGCAACGCAAACTCCTTTTGCGCTGGCACCTGCAATAAATGGCTTAACCCCAAGGGGATCTCTCATTGCATATAAACTCCCATCATCAGCAAGGAGTACTATAGAATAAGACCCATTTATCTTCTTTGGAAGGCTCTCTAGCCCTTCTTTTATATTATTAGCCTGGGCAACAAGCTTTGCCAAAATCTCCACATGGTAGTTAGATGAGAAAGAAAAACCCTTCCTCATTAACTCCTCTTTTATCTCCCTAGCATTTATTATGTTGCCACTAAAGGCTATGGCAAACTTCCCTATCCTTGATTCTAATACAAAAGGCTGGGGATCTTTAAGGCTTGTATGAGCTATCCCGTGCTTACCTTTAAAAAGCGATAATACCTCAGGGGTAAAGCTATCACTTACAAGCCCGCGAAAGGCCTCAGCATGAATCTCTCCTTCATCCTCTAAAGCCAGGCCACAGTATTCCTGACCTCTATGTTGTAAATGAAATATACCATGGGCAAGAGAATAGACACAATCTTCATCAGTAAAAGAGAGGCCGAGTACACCGCAGTGATCATAGCTTTCCCTTTCTTCATATATCATCATAACTTCTTTCGTAATCCCGATTCCTTATCTGAAAAGGATTACGTAATCCCCCTCTCTAATTATTAAGTTCCCTGAGTATAATATATATACTGCCCTATATGAAGTCACATAGAGCCACTTCCAATCTTAATAACTAATTGCTTTAATTATATCATAAAAAGAATAGAGATTCATTATACATTTGGCTATGGCATACAAAGAACCGTAAAAGTAAATATTTTTAGTATTGGCTGTACTATATAAATTGAACTAAATACGCATTCCTTCTATCACTTTTATCGGCCGATGCAATTCCTTACGGGAAATTAATCTCATATAAAATATTATGGTTTAGGTCGCTCCCTCATTTTGCATCATCCCAAAATTAATATTTAATGTAACTGTAGGAAAAATAATAGGGGGGGGGCAAAATTGATAGGAGCTGTGGCAATAGAGTTTTATGTGAATGATAAAGGCGCTGAATATAATAAACACGATTGGGTCGAAAAGATTCATGAGAAAAGTATAGTCAGAGTGGATAAGAAATACATCCTGGATTCCCGCCAACTCATAACGAGGATGGCGGGTTAATGCCTAAAGACGCATAAATTTCTTTCTACTTTTCTAGTAGTTCCCCTACACAGAATTTTTGATCAGGAGCTTCAAAACATTCAATGACATCAAGTTTATCTAAGATACCTTGCAAGGTATACGTTTTGAATAAATCTGTCTCCTGCA
>DIRN01000095.1:7022-48027 GCA_002426645.1 Firmicutes bacterium UBA5435
ATGAGAGCCACAAACTCCACGAAAGGCTTGCCTTCTAGGCTTTGTTCCAAAGAAACGAGTGTTCGACGCATGTTGAGTCGTTCTTTTAGATTACCAAAGGCCTTTTCCACCACATCCTTGTTGCTATAAAGCTTTAATGCGGTTATAGCGTCCATTTTTCGTTAGTAAGTAGGGCAAAGAATCCGTAGTAACGCTTTAAGCTTTATCCACGGCTTCTTGATTGACTGTGACCTTTGTACCTCTTTTAGGTGTGAATTTTACCTCAAAAATTCGCGGTAAAGCTTTTCATCCTCAGCCGCTTTCTCAATATTGTCTAATAAATGAAAGAGACATCCTAACAGAGATGAGGAACTTCAGGTGTTTTTTAAATAAGGCATTAATGTTATCTTCACTATAGAAACCCCTATCCATCACTAATTTCATTTTAGAAAATCCCAGGACATCTAATTCTGCAAGTAGGACTTTGATAGTCTTAGAATCGGGGATGTTGCCCGCCAATTTGCGGTAGCAGAAAGGCAAGTTGGAGCTTTCCCCAAACACCAAAGCTAAATTTAGTTGGGGGAGTTTATCGCCCTCTTTATTATTGCCGTATTCTACTTTGCGTAAGCACTCGGAATAGCTGGAGATAGAAGTAATATCATAGACCCAAAATTCTTTTTCTAGACGTCTTCTTCCTTGCAAACGCAAGAATTCGTTCTTAGATTTTTCAGTGATGGATGCAAAAAGCTCACTACTGCGCTGTGAAGTTATGTTCTTACCATAAGGATGCTTGTGTAAGCTACTCCATTTTTCGAATCTGTAGAGAGGACTTTTATCCTCTAAGATCAGATAGTAGGCTATGGAGAGGATCTGCTGGTATGTCTTTGGGAAGCACTTCTTGAGGTCTTCAGCAACACCTAACCGTTCGCCAATAGCATCCAAGAGATATGTTGCTCCATAAAAGAGTCTTGTAGTTTTAACAAACGGAACAGGACCGGGTTTTTCTTTATTCCGGCGGTTTCTACCGTCTGTAGGGACTATCTCTCCAGTTTGATCATCTACTCTACCGATGAGAGTTCTTTTCGCTCTGGATTGTTGCCTCTCGTTATCCCAGTAGGAAATAGACTTGTAGGCATATGTAATACCGGATCTTTTATCTTTTTGATACACAATGGTCGCCATTGCACCTTATCCTCTAGTTATGTGTATTATAATATACATAACTAGATCGACGGCAAGTAAAAAATGTTCTAAAACCTTGTCCTTTCAGGTGTTTTGCGAGCATCTTCTTATTACCTCGTTATGGGTAGACGGGAATCTAGGATACATACTTCAAGATCTCGCTGAAGAGGTGGACTCTATGATTTCAAATGTGACCAAGGCTATTATAAAGGGCCGTAAAAAGAGTAGACGAGAAGGTATAGCTAAAGGCAAAGCTGAGGTTTTAATAAAGTTTTAAACCATGAAATTCCGTGAAGTCCCAGAAGATATAATAGTCAAAATTAATGCGTCCGACGAATCCCAGATTGAAGCTATAATAGACAACATCTTTGAAATCCAGGCACTTATCGAAAAATTTAGTACCGTATTCTCTAAACTCGAGTATAATTTTTCATTTATAGTAATGCTATTATTGTGTATTGCCACAGACTCCCATCCTTTCTTTGTCTTTCAACTAGTTAGGATGGCTCTGTGGCTTAACTCTTTGCTGAGCTATAAAATCTAGTAGGCGGCGGACGCGCCACGTAGCATACAGGATCATCGAACTCTACGCTATTTAGAATATATGGGCCCTCTAGGTTTCTCGTAAAAGCTAAAGACATGGTTTCAGTTATACCTATGATAATTCCCTATCAGCGAAATTTTGTACCTACTAGTCATATACCTAAAGAGGCTGAACTCTGCATCCGAGAGTTAGGTCAATACGATAATGATCCACTACGGGACACAGAGGAGCCTATATCAAAGAAGGAACCTCATGAGAAATGGAGTTACTATGGCAGTGAAGAGCCCCATTAGAGCCATTGCTAAGCTACTCATTGCACCTTCTACTTCTCCTTCTACTATTGCTCTTGAAGTTCCAGCACCATGAGATGAACTGCCAATGGCAAGCCCTGTAGCTTCTCTACTGCGTATTCCTATAAGTTTACAGAATTCCGGACCAATCAATGCCCCAGTTATCCC
Source organism: Firmicutes bacterium UBA5435 (assembly GCA_002426645.1). Taxonomy (GTDB): domain Bacteria; phylum Bacillota; class UBA5435; order UBA5435; family UBA5435; genus UBA5435. The sequence goes on from DIRN01000095.1 coordinate 9,186, forward strand.
TGTTATCATTACGAATACTACTGTTAATGGCGGAATACCTCCTAGCATCTCTGTAACCTCTATTGCAATTGGTGTTGTAACAGATTTAGAAGCAATTGAGCGTATGATTATTTCGTCTGCTCCTAGTGCTTTTGATAGGTATACTATGCTTAACACAGAGCTTATAGCACCAGCGATGATGCTCAATAGTATCCTAGGAAGGTCTTTCTTTACCCTATGTATATGCTTATATATTGGTATAGCTAAACCCACTGTAGCAGGCCCTAAAAGAAACTCTATCATGCGTGCACCTAAGTGATACTTTTCAAAGTCTATATCCGCTACCATCAGAAGACTGATTATTATGATTGTAGCTATTACAAGAGGATTTGCCAGTGGAGAGCGAAACCTCTTATATATCCATAATCCAATCGAATATGTTATTAAACTTAACGCGACTCCAAATGAAGGGGTATTAATGATCTCTTCAAAGATCATTTTCATCACCCCTTTTAGGACCATCAGCTATCTTACCTACAACAAAAGCAACGATAAATGTGCTGACTATAGTTACGCCTAACATCACAGGCCATGATTTTAAAATTATATCAAAATAGAGCATTATAGCTACAGTTGTTGGAAGAAACAAAAACATCAGATTATCTAGTAGAAGATCACTAGCATCTTCTACATCTCCTAGTTTAATGATTCTAAACTTTAAAGATAGTAAAAGTAAAACCATCCCGAGAACATTTCCCGGGATGGGTATCCTCGTCAGGACGGCTATAACCTGCCCTACAAAATAAAAGCCCATAAGTATTGCAAAACCCTGAATCAATGATCCTTCTCCTCTCCAACGTCAGATTCAACCTTTTATAACCGCTACAGTCTTCAAGCGTTTAACTGGTTCGACTAGATCTGCCTCAGCAGCTATGACCCGATCAATATCTTTATATGCGAATCTGGCTTCATCCCCTATATCAGACTTCTTCGTTTTACCTAGGATGACTCCTCTTTCACGTAGATCACCTATAACTTCTTCTGGTGAAAACTCTTCCTTTGCCTTATTTCTAGAGTATATCCTCCCAGCTCCGTGACTAGCTGAAGAGAAAGACTCGGGATTCCCTAGACCTTTAACTATATAACTAAAACTTCCCATGGCCCCAGGGATAATGCCATACTCGCCATCCTGAGCCCTTATTGCTCCTTTTCTATGGACCCAAACCTTCTTTCCAAAGTGGTTCTCTAGATCTGCGTAATTATGATGTGCATTGATTTGAGGTCCAAAGTTTATATCATCTATCCCTGCATATCGCTTTACCATGCTAACTACTATATCTACAACCCGTTCCATCATGAGCTGACGGTTCTCCCTGGCAAAGGCAAGAGCAAACCTCATCCATTTAATATATGCCTGCCCTTCTCCATCATCAACAGGTAGGAATGCAAGATCATATCCTTTAGGTATAGGATCCCCCATTCTTTGATTTATCCTTTTTGCTAGTCTATTATAATAACCACACACCCTATAACCAAAGTTACGAGAACCGGAGTGGACCATTATTCCTAGCTTTCCATCATCATCAGATTGTAATTCTATAAAGTGATTGCCTCCTCCCAAAGTTCCTAATTGATATGGGATCCTATCTATCTCTTTCCTAAGATCTGCTGGATCTTTATTTGTAATCTCCCAATCATTTAAAAACTCCGAAGGTTGACGAGTTTTATGGTGTGAAAAACCCGTAGGTATACTCCTCATTATATTTCCAACCATTGCTGCACCTAATTTGCCGTTAGGAGTATCCATCTCCGTTAATATAGAAGCTGGAATGTCTGTCTCCCTAAAACACATACCGCAACCTATATCCACTCCTACAGCATTCGGTATTATCACGCCTTCAGTAGCTAGAACTCCACCAATAGGCATACCATAACCACTATGTACATCAGGCATTATGGCCACATGACGATACGCAAAAGGAAGGTTGCACAAATTCAATATCTGTTCTTTAGCACTATCCTCTATTGAATCAAAGTCATCTTCGTAGAGCCATAACTTTGCTGGGACAGAAAGTTTTTGTCCGCGGTATTCAGTTAATAAAAACATATCTCTACTCCTTTAAAAATTCTATTTTAAAACTTTAGATTCTATAAAAGAACAAAAAATCCTTCATCATACATAAACCAGAGCATATATTTTACAGAAAATAGCAGGGGAAAAGACAATAGCAATCAGTTCAAAAGTGCAGTTACTATTTGACTAGTTCGACTTTTCCATTAATTTTTTGCAGTAGTCTTCTAGTTTTTCAGCGCATTCAATTACATAGGGAGTTAATTTTAAAACCTTTCTAAACATACCTTCAATTGCTGAAGGAATATATTCGTGAGCTATACTATTCCTTAGTCTGCGAATTTCTTTAAACGTCTCGGCAGAATTAATTATCCCCCTTTTTTCTGCTCGATTAATTCGATCAATAACACTTCCTGGCTCCTCTAATTCTAAAATATCAATTAACCTAAACATTTTTTGTATAATAATATCACTAGTTCTTGCAAATCTGCTGGTTAATGCTTCAAACTTATCTAATTCTCCAAAGGTATATTTTTCTTTAATTCCTATCTTCTCGCATCCTTCGTAAGAATAAATAAGAATTTCATTTGCACTTTTCAAAAGTTTTAATTCTTCCGCTAAAAGTTCCTTCTCATAATTGCTCATAATAAAACACCTTCCCTTAGTGCAATTCTCGTAAAAGGATGACTCTTATCTTTTGCGATCAGGATATCAATCTTTTGCTCTCCTATTTTTTCCCATAAATCACAGCGAATTTCCCATCCATCCTCTTGGGATAAGACTTCAGAAAATATCAATAAATCAATATCTCCTCCTTTCTTATCATCATCTACTCTAGAGCCGAAAAGATAAATCTTTGCTTTAATATCTTTTTCCCCTATAACTTCCTTAATAGCCTTTACTTCTCTATCAGATAGCCGCAATATATAACCTCCCTATGTAGTTTCTTCTAGACGATATTCAAAGTACTCTGTGACGAGTCATGAGACAAAAATTCGTGGTTTCTCGGTATTTATGACTATAGTGCTTACATGGTAGTGTATATTCAAACCATATTGATAAAATTTGTACAAACAGTCAGTCGGTGTCCTTTACTTATATTATACGATATGTAGGACTATTCTACAAGCCACTTTACCCTCTTTTATCCTCAGAATGAATCTCTAAGTTTTCTTCATGCATCTCTATAAAGAATTCTACTAACTTAGGATCGAATTGGGTTCCAGCACATCTTCTTAACTCTTCTGTGGCTTCCTCATGACTAATAGCTTTTCTATATGGTCTATCGTTAGTCATGGCATCGTAAGCATCTATTATAGCTACTATACGTGATATAAGTGGTATCTCTTCTCCTTTTAAGCCTTGGGGATACCCGCTCCCATCCCACCACTCATGGTGACTAAAGATGGTATTAGCTATAGGAGCTAATTCAGAAGAGGCAGATGCAATCCTATAACCTATTTCAGGATGTTTCCGGAGGATGTCCCATTCCTTCCTTAATAGCTTGCCCTTTTTCATTAAGATCTCATTTGGTATAGCTATCTTGCCTATATCATGTAAAGAGGCTAAAAGCGTTAACTCATCTAATTGACTATCTGATAGCTGTAATGCCTTACCCATATTTAAAGATAATTCTTCTAGTCTCCTAGTATGTTCTTCTGTCTCATAATTTGTCTCAAAGAGAGAACGTTTCAATGAAGAGATCATAGCATTTCTAATACTATTACTCTCCCTAAACTTATTCCTATACATCCTCCCTTCAGCTTTAAGTAATACTTTCTCAATATCCTCTTTTGGATCTTCTTTAGTTGCATGGCCTAAGGCGATGCTAAGCTGAATTAATTCATTCTCATGGTATTTGTCACAGTTATTCCTTATCCTATCACATATCCTCATAGCAACTTCCTCAGAAGTCCTGGGAAGAACTATAACAAATTCATCGCCACCCCAACGAGCTATAATATCTTCATTTCGACATGAATCTTTTAGATATTTAGCCATCCTGATGAGCAATTTGTCTCCTTCATGATGTCCTAGCGCATCGTTAACTAGCTTTAGACCGTTAAGATCTCCCATTATGAGGCTTAAAGGTAATTGCATTTCTGTATCTAAACGCGCCAATATCTCCTCAAAATAGGCACGATTATATAAACCAGTAAGCTTATCATGGAAAGTTAAGTATTCTATCTCTTTCTGTATCTTAGCCTCGTCAGTAATGTCACGAAATACAATTACTACACCTTGAATCACACCATTGCCGTCTTTAATAGGAGCTGCAGAATCTGCAATAGCTATCTCGTTTCCATACTTAGAAATAAGTAAAGTATGATTTGCTAATCCTGCTGTATGACCTTTAGCTAGTACCATATCTACAGGACTTGTTACCTTTATTCTAGTTTCTTCATTTATGATGACAAGTACGTCAGAGAGGAGTCTACCTATTGCTTCCTCTTCTTTCCAGCCAGTTAACTTCTCAGCTACATTATTCATAAAAGTAACTTTACCATGAATATCCGTAGAAATTACTGCATCTCCGATACTCAAAAGCGTGATTCTAAGTCTTTCCTTAATATCATGTAATTCTTTCTGAGTCTTCTTTTGTTCTGTAATATCCCGCGCAATATTTAAAGCATTCTCAACTGAACCATCTATAGCAAATTCAGGTACTATCCTAAAATAGTAGTACTTGCGACCTTTTGGTGTCATTAAATCTAGATAAAGCCTTTCTTCAGTCCCATTACGAAAGACCCTTTTTAATGCATTATCCCATATATAAGCCTTATCTTTTAAAAGCTCTATCTCTTCATGAGTCTTCCCAATAACCTCCTGAATAGATACGCCAAGTTCATTCTCTACTGCCTTATTTACATAAACAAAGCGTACGTTCTTATCAAATCTAGCGATAATATCTGGAGCATTCTCCACCAATGCTCTAAACTCTTCCTCACGACGGCGGCGAATCTCTCGAGCCGCTTTTCGTCTGCTAATGTCACGGGCTATAGATAAGACTACAGCGTTATCATTTATATTAAAGAGATGAGCACTTACCTCAACAGGGATCTTAGAACCATCTTTAGCTATCTGTTCAATCTCAATAGTGATCTGTCTTTTTTCTAAAAGTTTTTGGTTTATAAAAGGGATCTGTTCTAAATATTCTTTAGAAAAGAGATCAAGTAGTGTCATTGAAAGAAAGTGCTCTTTAGTGTAGCCTAGCATCTCACATGCCACATCATTGACTTCAATGAATTTTCCAAGGGTTCCATCATTTGTAAACTCATATACGAAAACCGCATCGTTTACATTATTAAATAAACTCCTGTACTTATTCTCTAGCTCTTTACTCTCTGTAATATCATAGAATAATACCAAAATGGAGTTGGGAATTCGTTTAAACCTTATTTCAAAGTATGAATGCCCGTGACTGGTCTCTATCTCTTTCTCAAATTTCTGCTCATGAATTTTATCTTCAATGAATTGAGTCACTTCTTTATCGATATATGGTATTCTTATATATTCCGAGGATTTGTTGTGATAGTCTTTTATAGTATAAGCGTTCACCAGGAATTCTATAGCCGCTGAGTTAGCAAGGGCTAAAAACCCCTCTTCATTTAGGAGGAATACAGGTGTTGGTATGCTTTCATAGATGGTCATGTACTTAATATTTTCGCTTGTGGAAGAGGGACTTTTTTTCTTTAAGGCAGATTCGACTTCTAGAAGCACCTTCATCTCTATACTGTCCAGGAAATCATGAATAAAGGAAACAAAGTGATCTTTATTCTTAAGATCAGATTTCATGATAAGTTCAAGGCAGGAACTCCTATAATACATAAGGAGCTTAAAGATCTCCCATATTGATCCCTCTATTTGAAGATGCTCTTTAAGTTCTAATTCAAGACTCCAATTCTTATTATTCAACGCGTCGGTGAGTTCCTGAGATATACTCATAACTAAGTTACGCCACATTTCTTCAAGAGTTAAGGTATAAGCAGTATAACCCCGCTTAGTTGTGTGATGCAAAACATTTTCAATGAGCCAATCTACATTAGTTACAATAAGTTCTTTTAGCTCTAGCATGTTAACTTTTAGGCCTCCTATACAAATCCTCTTGTCCTACGGCGTTAAGAAATATTAACTGAAGGTCTATAAGTATCCTATATAAAATTTTACCTCTTGTTCTTACAATTGTCAACAGTTATTCTCTTTACCAACTGGCGGCCATACGCTTATAACTGCTATTTCCGGTCTTGCCAGGACTCTTGCAGGTAGGACGGACATACCCAAACCACGGTTTACATATAGGTATGTTCCATTAAATTCAAAGAGCCCCGATGCATACCTCCTCCCTAATTTAGTATGAGTAATTACTGGACCTATCAACGGAAGACAGATCTGTCCACCATGGGTATGACCGCTGAGAAGTACATCTACTGGATACTCTTTGAGCTGGGTTATCATATCAGGTGAATGGGCTAGGACAATACTAGGTAAGGCTGAATCCATCCCTAATATGGCGCTCTTAAGATCATCTATACCTACCAGGTTAAGGGATTGCCCGTTCAGAAGGGTTATAAGGAAACTTTCGTTAAAGAGGAGCTTTAAGCCTGCCTTTGTGAGCTCATCTGCTAAAAGCTCTGTATCAACCTCTGTATAATCGTTATTACCCATAACTCCATAGACTGGCGCTATCCTCGAGAGCGTATCTATGAATTTAGCTGCTAAAGGTATTCTTTTAGTATGGTTCACAAAATCCCCTGTGATTACAATAAAATCCGGGTTTGTCTCTTTAACCTTAGAGATAACATCCTCTTCTAACTCGCCCCATCCCTTTATATGCATATCTGAGAGATGGACTAAGATTATAGGTTTGCCTGAACTCTTTACCGTCAAATGTTCATATGGCACTTGAATATTATTAGGTTCTATGAAAAAGCTATGAATGATAAAGTAGGCAGTAGCTAGTAGGATAAATCCCACTATATAATCGGGTTTCACAGAATTTAAGCCCCTTTGATTCTGTATTAAACCTTTAATTGCTTCCACTCCCCACCTAGGAAGAGGGCTCCTATAAAGATTGCTCTTATGATCAGGTCTATGCCCATGCCCAACCAAGCACCGGCTAGCCCTAGGTCTGTAAATCTTACTAATAAGTAGGCAATAGGTATCCTAACTACAAAGAAACCTAATGTTGTAACTACCATAACAGAGCGAGTGGCTCCTGCTCCACGTAGTCCACCAGCAAGGACCATAACTATTGCAAGGGCAGGTTGACATAGTCCAATGATCTTTAGCGCAGTTGCTGCTACCCTGATTACATCTTCATCTGGGGTAAAGAATCGCACTATCCAAGGGGAGAAGAAGAAGAAAATAATGCCCATGGCAGACATAATCATGATAGCCATCTTAACAGCTTCTTTCCCACCTGCTTCAGCTCTATCAGGATCCTCTGCTCCAAGTCCCTGGCCCACAAGGGCAGTAGCAGCTAGAGCAAAACCAAAGCCTGGCATGAAAGAGATAGATTCAGCATTAATTGCCACTTGATGTGCGGCATAAGCTATTGTGCCCAAAGAAGAAACTATCATAGAAAAGATAACCTGCCCAGCTCGCATCATAGTCTGCTCAATTGCTGCAGGAACCCCTATGGTAAGGACCCTCTTTAGAATGAACTTATTCGGCTTGAAATCATCGTTTAGTCTCAAACTAATCAAGAGACGATCATCGAATAATGAAAATAGGATAATGCCTCCACCAATAGCCACAGCTATAGCTGTGGCTATGGCAGCACCTTTTATCCCCAATGGGGGGAAACCGAGAGCACCAAAGATCAGAACGTAATTCAAGGATACGTTGCATATATTAATTAAAGCGTTAATCTTCATAGGAGTCTTAGTATCTCCAGCACCTCTTAAAGCTCCGTTAACCGTAATTATAAAAAAGACAGGGACTATTCCAAAGGCAACAATTCGGACATAGCTAGCAGCAGCCATTAAAGCATCTTCGCTTACCCCTCTAAAAAGTAGGTGGAGAATGCTACTAGCAAAATTATAAGTGAGTACAGCCACTAAAAAAGCTATCCCCGTGCCTAAAATTAGAGATTGCCTTACTACTTCGCTGGCTTCATCTTTCTCTTTTGCACCAATATGCCTAGCTACTAGAGCCGTTGTACCTGTTACGAGAGCTGAAACGATAGTTGTACCAATCATAGTAACTTGAGCGCCAAGACCCACCGCTGCTAGGGCCTCAGCCCCTAGACGACCAACCATAGCTGTATCGAAGAGCCCTACCATCATTTGCAATAACATCTCAACTATAGCTGGACCAGATAACGTAAGCACTGCACTGCGAATTTCCGCTCTTTGATTTAGAGCAGTTGTCTCACTTACACTATTCATAAGGAATGCATCCTTTCCTCATATAAACCAAGGGATATAGAGGGACCTTACTCTCCATATCCCTTATTTTATCACATGCGGTTTTATTGTACCATGTATTAGAAAATTTAACAATACGTAATAATGGTAAATATGACATTCTATACACTCAAATCAGGCTAATATTGCTGTTAATGAACGGATCCAATGCCTTTGAAAATAAAGTCCATAGCATCAACGATTAAATCATCAGATATCTCTGTAGTGCCAATTCGAAGTAGCTCAACTAGCATACCTGTTCTCAAACTTATAAGGAGGCTACCAACTGTAGTTGGAGAAAAATCATTTCTAAACGCGCCATCCCTTTGACCTAATTCCAAAGCGTGTATAAGTAAATTCAAATATTCTGTATAGAGATCATCTGCCCTATCTCTGAATTCAGGATTCTTTAATGCCTTCATAGACTCTGTTACTAAAACACTTGCAAGAGTAGCATTATCACCGAGAAAAACCTTCCCTGCCTCAAGGATAGCTCTTAACCGTTTATATGCATCATTGATTTTAAAGGCCTCTTTAGTCTCTTTATTCTGACCCACCATAGCACGGTTTATTATTTTTGCTAAGATCTCCTCTTTACTTGAAAAGTAAAGGTATACAGTGCCCTTGCCTATTGAAGCAGCCTCTGCTATCATATCAATAGTAGTAGAATAGTACCCCTTCTCGGAAAAGATGGAAATGGCTGCATCCAAAATATTATTTTCCTTCTCAAATTGTTCTTTAACCACTACACTTCCTCCCCTTTACAAATTCAAGATACCCATTAGCCATTCTGGTTCCATACCTATGGCCACTCCTAACTTTACCTTTGCTACCTCATAATCGTAGAGCGCCCATTTAAGTTCCATATCTTTTTGGAGTAGCAAAGTGTTAAGACCTTGCTCTTCCTGGTGAGTTAATAGACCTAGTTTTTTAATTTCCATAGCCTCAGACTGTTGTTTTTGAACCTCTATTAGCTGCATCTCGGTGATCTTAACTTTATTATATTTCTCTAGCAACTCATTATATCTTTGAAATACATCAAGCTCTATCATTTGAGCAGTCAATTGAGATTCAGAGTTAGCCTGTTCTACCTTTTTCTTAGCTCTTTCAATTCCTTTATTTATAAGTTGAGAATCAAATATATTAAAGGTTACTCCTAACTTGATGTCCCATTCATCTGAAGGGGTTGCTGCCGCCGCTCCTCTTGAGAGTATATTCTCCATTTCCTCCTTTGTAGGAGACCAGCTAGGTGGATCCCCCTCCCATTGTTTATCCCAAATCTCTTCCCACCTCTCCCAATCCTCCTCTGAAATTTCTACACCTTCTAGCTCAGGTAGGGAATCGTCCCATTTCGAAGCTATAGTGGACCATCTTCCATCTGATGCTAAGTTAGTGCTAAGGCGAACACCGTTCTCACCCCAAGTATAAGAACTTGAAAGGTTTACATTAGGTCGACTAGCAGCACGAGCTATATCTACGTCCTTGGAAGCTACGAAAACACCTAACTCAGTAAGACGCATCTCAGGTCTATGGGCTATAGCTAGCTTTGCCATATCATCTACCCTCCATGACCATGGGCTGGGTCTAACTGGAAACTCTTTAATATCAATACTTGGTGGAGTCAAATCCTCTAGCCTCAATGATTTGCTTCCAATTAGATTAGCTAGATATTTGAGACTCAGCTCCAGACTCTGCTGAGAAATTTGAAGGTTGGATTCAGTTTGAAGGAGCATAGAACGTGCAGATATGACTTGTCTTTCTGTACCACTTCCATCAGCCAACTTATCTTGGGCGATCTTTAATGCCAATTTAGCATCATCCCTAGCAGTAGAGGCAAGTCCTACCCCATCTGCAGCTTTCAGAATATTATAATAAGATGCCACAACATCAGCCATAAGATTATTTTTTGTCATTCGATATTGCTCCATTGCTGATTCAACACCAGCCTGTACCTGTCCCCTTTGTGCCTTATTCTCAGGCGACCAAAAGATACCTTTACTCAATATCAGAGATGCGGTATACATGCTATAGCACTCAGGTATATCCTGGTCAGAGACTTCATACATTAATTTTATCATAGGTGACGTCTTCTGTGCAGTGCCATCGATGTTACTATCAACGCGCCATCCCATGCTTGACTCTAACTGCCCTGATGCAGCAGACATTTCCTCTATAGCAGCGCGTGCTTTAATCATGTTAGGATGATTAGATAACGCAAGGTCTATAGCATCATACAAAGAAATACCTGTAGCCCCTGCACAAGCCGAGAGAGAGAGAACTAACAGCACAGTTATTACAAATTTCTTACGCATTCAATTAAGCCTCCTCATCAAATAATAGGCGAGTAACCGCTCTATTATACTTTAACTTAGCTAAATTATAATCATATAAGGTGTGTCGTAGATTTATCCTCACCTGTTCTACTCCTACCTCAGCAGCCATCACCTGATCAGTTGTAGCCATATCAGCTTCTAGAAGTTTTCGTGCTATTCTAAGGTTCTCTTCTGCTGTAGCTAGATTCTCCATCTCTGCCTCCAAAGAATGAGAGAGATCATCTAGTGCTAAGTAAGCCTGGCGGACCTCAAGTTCTATCCCGTACTTGAGCTGCTTTAACCCATTTTTGGCCTTCTCCGCAGCTATAAGCGATCTCTGCAGAACTAGTTCTGGAGTATAATCATTCTTAGATATAGCCACTTGGGTGCAGGCTGCATCCACAAAGGCCTCTAGTTGAAGGATCTCAACTCTATTGGCCAGAGCTAACTTGATGTCTCTCTCGAGATCCGGAAGATACTCCTCGTATTCAAAGGTTTCGTCTTCAGGAAGAATAAGGCTATCAAGGGATACACCTATGGTCTGGCGAAAATTCAATAGCGTTAGTTCATAAGTACCCTTTGCTTTCACTATACTGGCACGCGCTTCAGCTACCCTGCTAACGCAATCCATTATTTCACTTTGGGTACCCATGCCTGCTGCGAATTTGCTCCTAGCTGACTTTAGTTGATGCTCTGTCAGTTCAAGAACTTTCTCGGTAAGTCCCACATAATCCCTTGCTTTTAAGACATTATAAAAGGCTTCCTCTACTGACAGAACTGTATTGTATCTTTCCAGTGCAAATTTTCTCTGAGCTATCTCCAGATTTCTTTTGGCCTGAAGTAGAGATGCTGGATTAGGTTTAATTAGATTTTCTGCTTCTGTCTGGCTCAGTGCTAAACGACTATCCTGGACCTCTAGTTCACTGGCGTTAAGGGATAGACTCTCCTCTAAAGCGATCTTTATAGCTTCCTTAAGTCCAACGTGTTGGGGTTCAGCACTTACTGGACTCAATATAGTTAATACCAGAAAGAGATTTATAAATAGTAAGAACTTATATCTATAGGTGATTCTCATAGAATTACGCAACAGCTCCCTGGTAAGGAGGAGCTGCTGCTACCTCCTTATCTCATTAATCAGCAGGAGTGATACTACCTTCAGGGATATTGGATTCTTTACGAACTAAATATTTAAAGATAATATCCTCCAAAAATATATACATAGTGGGGATCATAAATAAAGTCATAAAGGTAGATAAAGTTAATCCTGATACAACCACTATGGCTACAGGTGCTAGAAGTTCGCCGCCTGCTCCTAAACCAAACGCTATAGGAAAGAGCCCTAGCACAGTTGTACTAGTAGTCATTAATATAGGTCTCATTCTGCTACGTCCTGCTTCTACTATTGCTTCCTCTCTATCTATTCCTCGTCTTCGCAGCTGGTTTATATAGTCAATTAAGACTATAGCGTTATTTACCACAATTCCCGCTAACATTATAATCCCTATAAACGAAATCACGTTAAGGGTATTGTGTGTTACTAAGAGAGCCCAGATTACCCCCGTAAAAGCAAAGGGTATGCTGAAGATAATAACAAAGGGCTGCCAGAAGGACTCGAATTGCGATGCCAATAACATATATACCAGAAAGACCGCTAGTATCAAAGCTTTAACGAGGTCGTCCATTGCTTCTGTCATCCACTCGTTCTCACCACCATAGATAATATCTATATCATCTGGAAGGTTCAAATCTTTTATGGCCTTTTCGCAATCTCTGACTATATTACCAAGGGCTCTCCCATATATCTGTGAGCTGACAGATACTACCCTTACCTGATCTAATCGTTGAACAGTATCTGGACTCGTGCCTTGAATCACTTCAGCTACTTCCTTTAATGGTATGATAGTGCCCAATGGGGTCGATATAGGCACCTGGCCTATGCAATCAAACCCTTCTCTGCTTTTATCATCTAGTTTTACAATTACATCAATCTCTTGGCCACCAGTTCTGAATCGTGTAGCTACTTGACCGTTAATAGCTATTCTTACAGCTGAAGCTATCTGATATATTGAGAGGCCATAAGTGGATGCCTTCTCCCTTTTAACCTTAATCTGTAACTCAGGCCTTGCCTCTTCTACACTACTCTTTATATCTCTGGTCCCCTTAACTCCGCTTATAGCTTTAGCTACTGCTTTTGATTTCTCTTCAATAAGTTTTAAATCATTAGATCTTAATTGTATTACTAGAGGATCGCCACCACCTGCCATATCACCAAATACAGATGTACTAGAAACGTTTATATCTGCAGTAGGATATGCTTTTGCTATATTACGTATCTCTTCTACAGCTTGTAAGGTAGAGAGTCTTCGTTCAGACCGTGGAACCAATTTAATGGTTAAACTGCCTTCTTCTCCTCTGCTTTCTGAACCTATTTGAGATAGAATGGTATCTACATATGCAAGTCTAGAGATGTCTCTCTCTAAACCCGTTACGACCTTATTGGTTTCTTCTACTATATACCCTCGTTCTAGCTTGACCTGAACTCTTATTGTACCCTCATCAAAGGCTGGGAGAAACTCTTTCCCTATGAATGGTACGATAGCTAAACTGATTACCATTCCCACTCCTGCTATGATAAATATGGCCTTTTTATTTCTTAGGAGTCCTGGTAAGAGACGAGAGTAACCATTAGATAGTTTATCTATAGCATTTGGTATAACCCCTGTGGCCTTTGAAAATATTCCTTCAGTGCTTTGTTCCTTTAAAACATTTCTTCTCATCCTTGATGCCAGCATTGGAACGAGGGTCTGAGAGATTAGCAAGGAACATAATAAGGAGAATGTCACTGTTAAAGAGAGATCTCTGAAGATCTCAGATGCCATCCCCTGCATAAATACGACTGGAAGGAAAACAATTATAGTTGTTAGGTTAGAAGCGCTTACCGCTGTGATCACTTCATTGGAACCTACTATCGCAGCTTCTGTAGGAGATAAACCTCTCTCAGAATGTTGGAATATATTTTCTAATACTACTATAGAATTGTCAACGAGCATACCAACGCCTAGAGCCAGCCCACCTAAAGATAGGAGGTTAAGGGTCATGTTATTAAAATACATTAATACGAATGTAGCGATTACAGATATTGGAATAGCTATGGATATTATAAAAGTGCTACCTACGCTACGAAGGAATGCTAAGAGTATGGCCACTGCCAAAGCCCCTCCCATTAGCGCATTTGATTTAACTGCATCTACAGCGTCCCTTACAAAGACGGAGGTATCTGCAACCATGGTAAGTTCTACATCCTCGAGCTCTTTGGCGATCTCTTTTAGTGCGGCTTTTACCTTCTCAGCTACCTGGACTGTATTTGACTGAGCTTCCTTTTGAATTAATAAGCTCACACTCTCTTTGCCATTTACTCGAGATAATACTTTTGCATCTTTATAAGTATCTTCTACCTTGGCTATATCCCCAAGTTTCCTAATACCTGCAGGTCCCACTGCTATTACCAAATCCTTTATCTCGTCAACAGTCTTATACTCACCTTCAGTGCGAATTATATACTCCTTACTGCCATCTATTACTTCTCCGGCAGGAAGGTTAAGGTTTGAGGCCTGAAGCGCTCTTATTATCTGTTCTAGGCTTATGTTATATGCTCTTATCTTGCCGATATCTAAGGTTACTTGGATCTCTCTCTTTCTCCCGCCAACAATATCTACTGATGCTACACCATCCAAACGTTCAAGTTTATTCTTTATCTGATTTTCAGCAATATCCCGTAGTTCATAGTCGGGCATATTCCCAGATAGCCCAAATTCAAGTATAGGAACAGCACTAGGGTCGAACTTGAGGAGGAGAGGAGAATCTGCGTCATCAGGCAGGTATGGCTTTACAAGATCCAACTTATCCCGTATGTCTAGAAGAGCCATGTCTAGATTTGTTCCCCAAGTGAACATAGTGACAATAGTAGCTCTGCCCCTCTCACAACGAGAACTTATCGTATCTACATTTCCTACTGTGGCAAGGACCTCTTCAATAGGACGAGTGATGAGACTTTCTATTTCATATGGCCCTGCCCCTTCATAGTTAACGACTACTGCAGCAGCTGGTATCTCAATATCTGGTAGAAGATCTAGGGATAATTGAGAGAGCGCTACTCCCCCTAATACTATAAAGACCATCATCACCATTACTACTGTTACAGGACGTTTAACTGATAATTCTGCTATGCTCACGTTATTCCTCTCCTATCAAAGGTCTATAATCCTTACAGGGGTGCCAGATGCGATCTTATCTTGCCCCTTTGTTATGACCCATTCCCCTACTGATACACCAGATACCACCTGAAGGTATTGACCTTCTCTTAATCCAGTAACGACATCCCTCAGTTCAGCTATACCGTTACGGACTACAAAGACATAGTCCTTGCCATCCTTTGTTACTATTGCACTTGTGGGCACAATAGTTGCTTTCTTTATATCCTCAGTTGTTATCTGCACTCTTGAGTACATACCAGGACGTAGGAGTCTTTTAGGGTTGGATACTTCTACATATATATTGAATAACCTAGTCTGCATATCTGCTACTGGCGCTGTAGATTGTACCATTCCCTGAAAGGTCTCTCCTGCAACGGAATCAACAGTAAGGGTTGCGATTTGCCCTATTGATATCTTTACGATATCATCTTCTGTGACACCTAGAGATACCCTTACTGTATCTATATCAACTATTACAAAAGCACCAGAGGTGACGCCCGCCATTGTACCGACATCCACCATTCTTTGAGCAATGACCCCATTGATAGGTGCTCGAACATTACAATCATCCAAACGCATCTGCGCTAACTCAAGGGCAGCCTGGGCCTGTGCTACCTGCGCCTCTACAGCCTTTATATCCTGCGCATTGGCACCTTCAATAACCATCTTTAGTTGTTCTTCTGCAGAGGTCAATTGGGCTCTTGCGACTTCATACTGGGCCTTTGCTCTATCTAGTTCTTGCTGTGATAAAACATTCTCTTCAAAGAGGAGTTTGGTTCTATCATATACCAATTTAATCGCTTCATAGTTAGATTTTGCTTGATCAAGGAGAGCCTCTACCTGAGCTCGCTCCTCTGGACGTGCACCTGATCGTACCTTAGCTAGGTTAGCCTCAGTTAAAGCTAGAGAGGCCTCTGCCTGACGAACCTGAGCAGATATTTCCTGATGGCTAATGGTGAACAAAGTATCTCCTTTAGATACTGTATCTCCCATCTCGAAGAAGACCTCTTCAACTCTGCCAGATACTTTAGGGACAACAACTACAGTCCGCTTAGGTTCCATGATCCCGTGGTAAGTCACCACACTCTTTAAATCTTTAAACTCCGCCGGACGTGCTTCAACGACTATCTCCTCTACTTCGTTTCCACTGGAGTGAACGCTATCTTCTCGAATACGAAAGACTTGCCACCATACGACTATTCCAGAGAAGAAGAGTGCTACACAGAGGAAGCCAAGTATAAGTCCGACTAACTTTTTTCTCACAAAGGATCACCGCCTCGCCTTCATGTTTTAGACATTTTAAATCCTGATTTCTATGACTGACCAGTCAGTCACTTCCTATATAGTATTATATATAATATTTACCGGATATGTCAAGGTTTTTATTCATAAATGTGAAAATATTTATATATGCAATTACAAGGCAAATCTTCATTGGTATTGAAGCCTTCGATAAAATATTATATAATATATGCAACTTACTAAGGGAGGTTTTTTAATGGAGGGTCGTATTGATCATACAAGTCAACTTCCACTTTATTTACAAATTAAAAATCTAATTCTCGAAAATATAGAATCAAGACTATGGAAGGCGGGCACTAGGATACCAGCAGAACGAGGATTGGCTGAAGAACTAGGAGTTAGTCAGATGACTGTGAACCGTTCTATTCAGGAATTAGTCCGTGAGGGGATCCTTACACGGGAAGTAGGAAGTGGGACGTTTGTATGTAAATATCCCTCGCACGTGACTAAAAATTGTAAAATCGCTATAGTCTATCCTATGTCTGAGGAGAGAATAATGGGAGTATACTACCCTCAATTTATATTCCGCGGAATCCAAGAAAGTGCTTCGAAAGCATCTATATCCCTTACTTTACTTGAGAGAATTGAACAATATTCACCGACTAATGAAGCAGATGGATGTATAATTATAGCGCCTCACATAGATAGGCTTGACGAGTTAAATAAATTCCAGGGAAAATATGGTATACCCCTTGTTGTTCTTGGTTCTCACTGGCCTGATGCTACGTTCCATTGTGTAGATAGTCATAATTTTCAAGGAACTTATGATATTACAAATCATCTAATCTCTCTTGGACATAAACATATAGGTTCTGTGATAGGAGAGACTTGTCAGTGTAATGTTAGAGACAGGATAGCAGGATATAAGGCTGCGTTAGAGGATGCTGACTTAGAAGTTTATGAAGAACTAACTATACATATAGATGATCTCCGTGATAGGAAGAATAACGAACTTAAGATAATGAAGACGCTCAATTCACCGCTCTCCCCAACCGCCTTTACGGCAGTAGGATATCAATTTGCCATTGAGGTTATGAGTATCCTTCAAGACCATGGTATCAATATTCCAGAGGATCTATCTATTGCAGGTTACGATGATCCACATTCAGCGCGTTACCTTACACCATCCCTCACTACTGTAAGGCAGCCCCTTGAAGAGATGGGCTTTAAAGCAATACAGCTCTTAAAAGATATAATCGATGGGAAGAAGGTAAGTGATAACATACACCTTCTCCCCACAGAGTTGATTATAAGGGAATCAACTGCAAAGCCTGTCAGTTCTTAATTACGAACTCAAGTATGGTCTTTAAGACTTGACCGTCAACCCTTCGTAAGGGATCACCATATGGTAGAGGAGTCATTCCAACCTTCTTTAAAACATGGTCTATTCCTTGGAATATATGTAGCTCCTCCCCTTCAATAGCTGCTGCAAGAGACTTGGCATCAGCGACTGTAACCTGTGTGTCAGCATCACCCTGTATTATACAGACTGGTGCTGTTATCCCTTTAAGGAGCTCTGAAGGATCTACATCTATCCATTCCTTTGCAAAGTCCCGTTGATTTGCTAAACTTAAGTATATCGCTTTATAATCCTCAGACATTTCATACTTTGTGATATCAAATGGAGTATCATTTCTAAGCGCCTCATATAAATCATTTAAAGCTGTTAAGAGTTTTGTCTTAAACCCTTGGGGCGCTCCACTTTCTTCTGCCATAATGCCCGCTTCTTCTATCTGAGCTCTAAGTACCTCTGCTTGTTTGAATCCAGGTCCAGAGAGTAATATAAGTCCTGCAAGATCACTTCTCTCGTTCCCTGCCATTATGGCTAAGGTGGAACCTTCGCTATGTCCCGCTATATATATCTTCTTATCTTCCACCCCACCTAGGGATTTTAGATACTCCACACAGTTTATAAGGTCATCCTTGTACATACTGAAAGGTGGAGTCTCTCCTGTGAAGAGCTGGCTGCTCCCTGCTATACCTCTCTTATCATAGCGTAATGTGACTATTCCATTAGAGGCTAGGAAATGTGCCATCTCTTTTAAGTTATCGATCTTACCAGGTATTAAAGGATTGTTTCCATCTCTATCTGTTGGACCTGAGCCCGCTACAAAGATCACAGCCTTATCCGGATTATCTACGCCTTCTGGAAAGGCAAGGATACCTAGGAGGTTTCCTCCTTCTGTGGGTATGTATACATCCCTTTCAACCACATTATAAGGGCCCATATTATCCCAAGAGACTTCCTTTACCTTTGTCTCTTCAAGATCGTCACGGGCTATGCTTACACCCTGAGCAGGAATATCAAGTTTAATAAGGAGTCTCTCATCTTTGTCCACCCAAAGGTCTATAGCAAGTCCTGATACTATAGCCTCATATCGCATAGCCTGCGAATTCAATAATTCTTCATCTCCAATGTATTCTACTGATGCTTTTAAAGGGAAGACTCCTTGTATCATCTGAATTGGAAGAGCCAAGTTAAAATCAGTCTTCTCTCCTGGGGCCTTTGAAGAGAGTAGCCAGGTGGCTACAGCATAATCTGCTATAGTCTCATTACTAAGAGGTAATAAATTGTCTACAGGTATTGTATTTACGATACCATATTGGACTATCTCGTACGTAACTTCTTCTCCCCATTTGAAATTGATATCTATCTTTCCAGTGGCACTAACTATTGAAAAGCTATATTCTTTGGGATTCAGTGAAAACTCGGAACCTTCAAAGACGAATTTAGTTGTAGCACGTGCTTGGACATTTTCATAGTTAGTCTCGTTTACAATGATCCGTCTATCAGCATCTTGGGTAAGGGTGAGCTTTACACTTGCAAGCTTCTGACCGAATTGAGTATATGAGTATGTTTTAGTGACAGAAGAAGCGTAAGATACAGAGGCTATTGAAAATGAAATAACCATAAGTATCAATGGGATTATAAACTTTTTCATAAAGTGGTGCGGCAGTAAAAGAGCCGCCGCCTCCTTTCTTATCTTTTATACCTTGATAAGTTAATTATAAAATAAAGTGGAGCAGATTACAAGTTTTATATCATATCCATAGATATATTCGGTTATTCCAACACCAGGAGGCAACCAGAGTTCCTTAAAATTTCCGTAGTATATATTTTTTGTAAGGCATGTTCAGTAAGATGCTTATTTAGCTATATTGCTAAGAGAAAAAAGGGAACACCATCGATGTAAGATGATGTTCCCTTAAGGGATCTTAACTCTCTCTTCTATGATGTGAATTTCGACACATCTATAACATACATCTGTCGTGTACCGTCGTGAACTGAGTCGATACAGACCAAATCTCCTGTACGATTCCAACAAGGATGAAGATCACAACGAAATTCTTCCTGGCTTACTGGGGGTGAGTAGAAGTATCCTATATCTATACGCTGCCCTGTTACTTGATTATATAGGATTAAAGCTCGTTTATGCTCTTTATTTGGATAGGAATCAGTAAGTACCCAAGTCCCCTTAGGAGCCACTGTACAGTGACCATCGCTATTTAGTAATCCTCTAGCCATGGGTCTTATCTCTTGGGTACCATCGCGGCATATATAATAAGCGCTATCTTTAGTAATGTCATTAAGGTAGCCCCATATTAAGATATTCTCTTCATCGCACCATATAAAATGGGAACCGCCTTGAAGCTTTGAAAGATGAAGGTCAGTGCCATCGCTATTAGCAGTGAAAAATCTGGTACGATGTTTCCTAGCACCAGGAGGTAACCAGCGATGCAAGAATATAAATCTATTATCATCGGGACTAAAAAGCAGGTGATTGACCCAATGCTTTGCTCCTTCCATGCTCTCTTCTTTTTGATAATTATATAACTGGTCAAGGGAGATTATCAGCTCATGATCTCCAGTCTCCATATCCATTAAGTATATGCCGTCTTCTGAGGGATGGAGAGAGTCATGCCAGATATCCACTAACCCGTTATAACCATAGCCTGGGCGTGTGATTGCTAAGCGGGAAAAGTTCAAACTCAAAGCCTTCTTCCCGTCGTTGCTTATAGTATAGATTGGTCTAGGTAAGGTCCTGCGCTTACCAGTGAACACATCCTGTACTATAGACACGAAACGATCCGATATTCTATGGTTATAGACTATCTCAGATGCGCTTCTAGGTAACCACTGGAGCATACAGCCCTGCTGCCAGCACCAGGCTCCGGTTTTACCCAAGGGTATAAACTTATAATTCGATTCTGTATCTATCATGCCTATTTGTGCCACATCAGAATAGGACGGTGAACGGTCAATAAAGTCTACTTCTAAAGCAAGAATATAACGCCCGCTCATATCCCATTGAGCCTTATCGTAATATCCAAAGAAATGATGCTTCTCCTTAGATGTTATACAAGTCACAGGCGAAAGCTCAGTAATATGCAAAAGGATCGCCCTCCCATATTTAATTAAAACGAATTCCGAATTCTCCTTAACGATTCTTATACCATACTAGTCTTAAATATGCTATCAAGAGCTAGGGCAGATGCTCCAACCATATGAGCATCCTCTCCTAACTGACCTGCTACTATATTAACGCTTAAATTAGAGAGTAATTCTACTAATGGGTCTACTTTCAATATAACCTCCTCAGCCAAACTCTCAGCAAAAGATCTATCTTCATTTAATAATACTACCATAGTGGGATTAAAACTTTTAATTAAATTAGCTATGGCAAAGCCTAAGTTACTTATTAAATCAGATATAATACGCTCTGATAACTCATGACCATCCTCTGCTATACGCTTTAAAAACTTTAACATAAACCCTGGCTGAATACTCTTAAGCTTTGTTAATAATAACTTAGCCTGCTCATCTCCACCTTCAGCAAGAAGGTGAAGTCTTGCTAATATACTATCTTCAGTAACGTAGTTTCGTAAGCAACCACGATTGCCGCAAAAACATTCAATACCATTAGGGTCTACAGTTAAATGGCCTATCTCTCCTGCCATTCCCCGACTTCCTTCAAGAATATTATCATCTATAATTATCCCTGAACCAACCCTTTTCCCAAATCTAATACCTACTATGTCTTTCTCATCTTGTGCTACTCCAAACCATTTCTCGCCTAGGATCATGCATCTTATGTTATTAGCTACGTGTAATGGAGGACGCGCCCAAGGCTCTAAAAGTTCCTTAACGGGAACGTTTATCCAATTTAATGAGCGAGACTCTATGCATATTCCAGTCCTCCCATTAACGCCACCGGTTAAGGCCACCCCTGTACCCCAGATCTTAGGTCCATTCATCTCCCATTCTTCTATAAAAGCTTTCAGTTCTTGACCAATCTTCTGCAAAATCACCTCTGGTCGCGCACCACCGGCCAAATTTACATCTATAGGCCTCTTCACAAGTATCTTTCCGCCTAGATCAGTGATCCCTATGGTTACCCCAGGATAATCTATAACAACACCTGCAATAGCCCTGCCTCCTGGATTAAAATCTAGTAAAATGGGACGCCGTCCTACTATAGTCTCCCCTAACCCTACTTCTACGACCAAATTTTCTTCCATGAGTTCGGCTACCATACTTGATATGGTAGGATTAGTTAAACCCGTTATCCTAGTTATATCAGCCCTAGATATAGGCGTCTTGCTTTTACGTATTAGATCTAAAATTGTAAGCTTATTTGTTTCCTTAGAGAGTTGAATGTTACCCCTAAGATTTACTCCGTAACCCCAATTCATAAAATCCTAGCTCCATTCTATTTATTATGATTCTCTCTACTCTCTAATGAGAGGTGTCTTTATTATTTCACAGTCATTATCACAACAACTATCCTTAAGAACAAAGTTAAAGTATATATCTCATTGCATAATCTAATTTAATAAATTAATTTATATATTATCTTCTTCATAATTCTTCAAATTCCTTCTAAAGTTTTACAAATTTAAAAACTTTCTGCTTACCCTTGCCTGAATAAAGTTTCTCTATTCACTTGCCCCCATAGGAAAGAAGACTCCTATGGGGGCTGTTCTGTAATGTTCCCTATTTATTATAGCAACTAAGGTCATTAGGAAATTCAAAGATTCCTAAAACCACGCCGTTATATTGATCAGTCATATACCTTCGCCTTTACATCAAACCAAGGTGTACGGCTTACTGTCTTGCTAGGCATCTCAGAAGTTAACCTAGCTCTAAAGACAAACTCAGAGCCTACTTTATTCTTCATTAAATCGTAACGACAATAGACTACATTACCATCAGGAATAAATGTAGCTAAATAATCCATTCGACTCTCGTCTCCAAATGCATTCCAAGTATATCCGAATAGACGCCATTCATCGTTTGCATTGTTGAGAGTCCATAGTACATCTATCCCATCCCAAAGAGTATTGTTACGCTGCCTACCTGTCTCTACATTATTATCTGAATCTAAGTAAAGATTTATAGTACTTTCAGAAACAGTGTACCCTTCCACAAACTCTATCTTCCATAGATGGACATACTTTCCGCAGTGTGCATAGCTCACCTTAGTTATGAGCCTATTATATTCTTCGCTTGGTCGTTCCTTGTCCTCTTGTGTGGGTTCATATTCATATAGGGTCTCAAAACGCATCCCCATATCCGCTGATACTCCAAGGTTCTTAGCTACGTTCTTTGGTAGTAATTCATTTCCATAGACTATACTGCTTAGTGCAATAATAAAGATTAAAACAAGGGATACCTTTATTCCTAGTTTTTTATTAAACATGACTTTTAATACCTCCTCAATATATTTTCCTAATCATGTGTATCTATCTAGGTTAGGTGTTACAGGAACCCAGACAAAAGACTCTTTTGTCTAAAGCGCATATATTCCCACTCCTTTCATTATATTAATCTGAACAACTGGAGAGTGCTCAAGAGAACACCCACCACACCTGCAAGAAGCTGACCTACTCCTAACCCTAAAAATATAGGAGTAACCTTCTTGTATGCGTTGTATCCTCCATACCGTACAACTAAAGTCTTAACTAACCAGACTATGAAAGCCATGTCAACGAACCATTGTGCTAAGTAGGTGCCGCCTACTGCAAAGCCCACTGGATGAAAGGGCCACCAGACAAAGATAGTACGCAGCCATCCCAATAAGATAACTGTTACAAAGGAATAAGCATACCAGAATGTGGCTGAGCCTTCCCTTTTAAACGTACCTAGTTTCAACGCAGTTCCAACACTGCCCCAGTACTTCGAGACAGACGTATTACGAGACATGGTCATATTAAAGCCTAGGTTGTACATATTGGGCACGTATATAAATGCCCCTGCCAAGGCAGTTATGACCAATCCTATCCATATGCTCTTCATGATTGTGTTCCGGTTTTCACCCACTTCATCCCCTAGCTTCCAAGCCTCTAGAAACCCACCTAAATAACAAAGAAAGGGACGGTGATAGAAGTTATTGAGAGCTCCAAAGCCCACGTTATCCATTCCTATGGCATCAGACCCCACCAGTTTCATAAAAGAGTCCCTAATAGGCCAGCTGCCTGTACTGAGCTGTGGACCCACACCTGCCTCGTTCCTCATCCTTCCAAGGCTTATGGATATAAATATGAATAGCAGTAAGTTTATGAGAGATATGAGGAACTTCATCTGCAGCACCACCATGCAGAAAATTATTACAAATACTGAGCATCCTATCATACCCCAGAAAGCCATCTTATAGGACATAGGCTCATCTGAGTCATCCACTTCCTCTGCCCCAGCTAGGGATAGGGCCTTTCTAAAGGCTTTACCTATATCTCCCCTAGCGAACCAGAGGTAGGTTAATGCCAATGCTACCTGAGCACCTATTGTTGTATGAATCAAAACTGAACTTACCGATGCAGTATTTCCTGACAAGAGTCCCATACTAGAGGACTTAACAAAGACCAAGTTAAGCAATGACCTGAAAATATAGAAAAACCATATGCTAAAGAGAAGATCATTGCTTATAACGAACCACATGGCACTCATAACCACTGGATGTATGGTAGTTGAGAGATAGAAAGCAGTCTGAAAATCTGGGCTACCAGCAAAGAGGCTATCCCTGGCTTTACGAAGCACGCTCATATCAGTATCAGGAAACAAGGGCCATATGGTATGAAAGTATGAACCTCCACTAAAGAGGAAGGCAATGATTATACCTACCCATATGAGTTTATTCTTCCATAGGGAGCCATCTGGTTCATCCTCCATGGCTCCTTTGATGTAGGCTAGTTTCACTACACCTATAGGATACCTCAAATGCTCTACATCAGTCCAACGCCTACGCAAAAAGGTACCAACACAAAAGAAGAGTCCCACTAAAGCGAAGATGAAGAGAGTCCACGATATAAAGGGTATAGCCCATTCAGACCATGGTACAGGGCCTGGTCCTTCATTGAACCAACGCATAGTCTCTTCAGGACTTACAAAGAACTTACTTGTGAACCGCTCTGCAACATCTCCATATAGGAATGGATTCTGAGCCACTGGTATAGAAAGCCCCATCATAGCCCCTGGTATAATAGAATAGTATAGGGCTATCAATAGGATACCGAATTGAGTCATTGTGCTGATAACCAGAATCTCTTTCTGGCTAAATTGAAATCTGGACTTAAATAGCCTTAAGATAGGGTTAACTAAAAGTATTATCACTAGAATAGGTAAGATAGCGTGATTGTTTGGAGCATATCCATCATAATAAACCCAGTATATCCTAAACTCTAGGCCCCATATACCTCCATAGGCTATGTCTAACCATACATATGTCCCTAGTATTATAAATATGGCAGCTACTATAATTGCACGTAAGGTTAAACCAGTCTTAGATTCCTTCTCTCTTCCCGCTTTTTCTGTAAACTCATCGTCTTCCAACATCTCTTCCTTCATTCTAAAGGCCTCCTTGAAAATTCTTATCTGCAGGGTTATCTCCCTGCTCGTCAAGTGCAGGAAGATAACCCATGACTTAAGAAAACCATGTAACCACATCTATATAAAAGTAAAGATTCGATTTAAGGAATCAGTTATTCCTCTATTATGTACTGAACTCCTAGTATATAAAACTCAGTACCAGACTGAACAGGGAAACGCTTCACCCTTATCTTATCCTCTTCTATTGAGTCCACTGGGAAACCCGTAGACTGAAAACCGTAGTTTACTATAACATACGGAGTAACATCAGATGATATCTTAAAGAGCCCAGATGGAAGAGGCGAGGCAGCTGTTATTGTCTCTTCAGTATAATTTAATATCTCATCTGACCAAGCCTCAGGAGCGTCTTCGAAGCCTATATCATTATCTTTGAAGGTACTAGCCCCGCAGGATAAGAGCCAGGGCTTATTCTTCGCTGACTTACTGAAAACTGCGAATATTCCCACAGGCGGTCTATAAAGTACCCCAAAGGTTCCCTTAAAACGGATTCCTTCTACTTCAGCTTCATTCTCAAATTCGCTGAAGATAAAGTAGGTTCCCCATTTAGAATCAATGAGCAGAGCAACAGCATCTGGTCCTGCAGATTCAGGCACATCTAACCTTGTGGCCTTTGTTACGAACATGGCCCCATTTGGAGTACTAGGCTCATGTATAGCAACAAAGGTGCTCTCTAGATCAGTGCCCTCGCGTATAACATCTATGTACCTGATCCTGCGCCCCTGATCAGATGTTCCAGTACGTTGACCGGGACCATTCGAAGCCTCTACCGAATTAGCCTGGGATAACATCCAAAGCCTATAGCTTCTACCACGCTCTTGCCATGTGGCTTGCCACGAAGTAGGGGGATTCTCGGCAGTACGAATATCGCGTAAGCCAAATATATCTTCTTTCTTTACGCTCCCAGCTACATTAGGTAGGGGCGGTTCCTTAGGCATATTAATGCCCTTAAACTGCAAGGAGCTTCTAAAAGAATCGCTTGCTGCTAGATCGCTATATAAACGATATGTGTGTTTTTCTCCTCCCTTAACTCTGAAGATATCCACAGCAAAGGTTTGAGCATCAGGCCCCTTTATAAGAGCAATGAGTCTGCGATAACGTCTATCCTCTTCATCATAGCCCCCTTCTACAATGGAAACATTAGGTGAAGTCACCATCATATTAAGTCCTAACCTACCTGAGTAACCAGGTACTTTACCATCTATTAAAACCAGATTGTGGCTGAGTCCGCTGGACACCCATTGATTGACTGGCATATCCCTCACATATCCTAAATCCCCTAGGATCTCCTGGCCTGAGTCAAAGTAATAAAGACCCAAGGGATCATTGTGGCGATGGGGTCCAGGTGGAGAGAGAGATAATGTTAAAGTAGTTGCCTCTTTCATATGAACACCATGGCGAAGTATGGCTACCTTCCAGCCTGGGAAGAAGACCTCTTCTTGCTCCAAGCCTTTACCGCTCTTTACTTTATTGGGATCCACATCTGATAGATCCAAACGAAGGATAGCATACTCTGTGGGTTTATAGCATCCGTATGAAGCCATAGTGGCCAATCTATTTAAGAATATTTCTGGATAGCGCTTAGCCCCGATCTCTAATATTTGATTTGAGGTTACACTATCAACTTGAGTATCCCCTAAGGGCAGATGATAACCATCGGGTCGGAGCTGATCCATTACTACCTGATACATAAGTTTTAAACGTTTATCATTTTCGTAAATATCTAAAACCCCTTCTCTGCCAGGCATCCCTTCAGGCCAATGGAAACCGTGAAGCATCTCAGGAACATAGACTAAGGTCTCTAAGTACATGTTGGTATATGCAGGAGTCTCTCTGCTAGCCCCATCATAGACAAAAGAGGTATCTCTTATCAGTTCATAACCTCTTAAAGCAGTATCAGCAAGCTCTGGAAGTCCTAGGACTCTAGAGACAGCTGCTTGTGCTAGGTATATTCTGGGTGTCTTATTATTTGCATTTTTTGCCTTGCCTTCTCCTCCCACATAGGGTTCTGCTCCTATGACATACTCTAAAATCAGATCTTTTTCTACCTTCTCCCTAAGTTCCGATGTCCAAAGAGGTTCACCATCTGTTCCTACTGCATCATAGAGCAAATCGTATGCCATGCATATATTCTCTAAAAGACCTATATTATCGGTACTTGGATATATTCTTCCGCTTCCCCAGTAGTCCCTAAGCATGCTAGCCCTTGTAGGCGTATCCTTGGCAAAGGCTTCTAGGCATAGATGCCTCTTCCACTCAAGGCGTAGGGTATTATGATGCCATGCAGCGTACATAGGATCACAGTCAGCTATGGTACCCCAGTAATCGTGGTAAAGCCAATTTCGATATGCATGGGCCAAACGTACTAAGATCTCCACTGCCGCCTGAGCATAGCGGGGATCATCGGTCAGTCTGTAAACTAAAGATAAATCTTTAAGACTTTTAACCATAAATTCAGTCTTTTGCTGCCTCACTATCCCTGTGAAGCTCACATTCACAGGCATTCCAACCCAACGCCAAGCATATTTTCCGCTACGATCATTAGGGTTCTTCTGTTCAGCTTCATTTAGATAATAAGTAAAGGCTTGTCCTGAACGAGGAGCCTGGAGTGTAGCAGACTCAGGGTATTTCTCATCAGGATATATCTGACCACACGACTTACATCGTATAATATCTGGTTCGGTATAAGACCAACTGATGAGGGACTCACCTGAACCTTCTTGAGATTTTTCCCCTACACAATTAGGACATGTAAATCCATAGCCATGTCCAGGTGTAAGAGTCGGTATCATATGCTCTATGTAGCCCTCTGGCTGAGAGACTATATGATCTGCGATCTTCTTTTTATTCTGGAACCATTCTTTTGCCCAGGGAGTTGTCCTTATATTTTCTTTAGCTTGCTGAAGCTCTTCCTCAGTTATCATAATAGGATGAAGTGTATCTATTCGTTCGTTAAGCATCCTCTCTTTTCGAGCTTCTATGGCAGCCCGAAAGGAAGCCTCCTCTGGGGTAATCCCAGGCTCCTGCCATGACATCAAACCGCCTCCAAATACCACTGAGTTCATATATTCTACCGCCCGTCCTGCGTCTTTGGAAGATTCCTCACCTTTGGTGTTTGCCTGAACCGTCGAAGGCTCAATCACACTTTTGGTGGTGTTATGTGCCTTATCGTTTATATGGAACCAGGGTGTACGATCCACCGTCTTACCAGGTATCTCAGAGGTCAACCTAGCTCTAAAGACAAATTGAGATCCTTGCCTATTTTTTGATAAATCGTAACGGCAATAGATCACATTGCCATCAGGGATAAATCTAGGTTTATTATCAATTCTACTTTCCATTCCAGATGCATCCCAATGATACCCAATTTGACGCCAAGTATCATCTCCATTGTTGAGAGTCCATAGTTCATCTATACCATCCCAAAGGGGGCTCCCACGCTTTCTACCTGTAGCTACGTCATTATCGCTATCTAGGTAAATATTTATTATATGTTCAGAAACAGAGTACCCTTCCGTGAATTCTATCTTCCAGATATGAACATCTCCCCCACCATGGGTGTAACTGGCTTTAACTATCAGCCTGTCGTATTCTTCGTCTGGCCGCTCTCTATCAGCTATAGTAGGTTCGTATTCATATAAGGTTTCAAATCGTTCCCCTATATCTGCTGATACTCCAAGCCCTTCAGCAATTTTCTTTGGTAACGCTTCATTTCCGTACGCTATATTACTTAAACAAAGAATTAAAAATAAAATAAAAAACACAGGTATTCTTTGCCTTTTATAGATCATGTCCTATCAACACCCCCATTTTTACTTCATATTTAAAATTTTAGCTTCGTATCTTTTATTATGGATTATTGCGTTTTAACTAAAGTCCCTTGAAAGAGTGGCATAGAAGCGTCTTCTCCGCCCTTGATAACGAGACAATGGTATATACCCATGGGAAGGGGTGTCCCATTTTTGTGATAGCCGTCCCAATTCATACTCTGATACCCTGATGTATCGAAGGTCTCACTCTTATCCCAGACAATATTGCCCACCTCATCAAAGATCATCACACGCATTACCCCTACTTCTTCTGAAGACCAGGATATCTGTATATTATCTGAGAATGGATTAGGATATGCCAAAATGGCTGAAGCCTCTAAATCATATCCTCCGCCATGTACTGTGGTTCGTACAGTAGTCCATTGGACTTGATCCACAGTCTTACTAACGGCTTCAGAAGTTAACCTAAATCTAAAGACAAATTGAGTCCCTTCTCTCTTCATTGGTGAATCGTAACAGCAATAAACCGCATTGCCATCATGGACAAATATAGGCGTTGTTTCCAATCTACCTTCGTTCCCAGCTTCATCCCAGCAATATCCAAATACGCGCCAAGCATCAGTTGAATTATTAAGAGCGCATTGTACATCTATACCATCCCAACGGGAATTGTTGCGATATCTACCTGTAGCTACATTGTTATCCGTATCCAGATAAAGATTTATAGTATGTCCAGAAACAAAGTATCCTTCCACAAATTCTATCTTCCAAACATGGACATTTCCTCCACCGTGGGCATAGCTTACCTTAGTTATAATCCTGTAGTACTCTTCGTCTGGTCTCTCTCTATCAGCTGTTGTGGGTTGATATTGATATAAGGTTTCAAACCGTTCCCCTATATCTGCTGGTACTCCCAGTTCTTCAGCTACTGTCTCTGATAATGCCTCATTTCCATAGGCTATACCACTCAAGCAAATAATAAGAATTGCCACAAATAGTACTCGTATTTCTATTCCTTTATAAAGCATATCTGTTAATACCTCCTCATTTCGTTTTACAAACCTAAGAGAGTTTGACCCTATAACTTTGATACCACGTTATCTATTCTGAAGTTCTGGCTACCCTCCCATCTCCTAAATGGAAAGTATACCATCCCCCAGTTTCCTTCTTCGTCTAGTGCAAAGCCAGGATCAGTATCTAGCAGCATAACGCTATTACCCGTTTCTACCTTGACATCTACTATAAAGTATCCATGAGACGTTCCATCGGTATGCTCCACTATTACATACTCACCTTTAACTTTCTCAGGAACTGATACGTCGGTTATTAACGCATTGTATTCATCCCCAGCTGCTACCCGCCTCACATCTAGAATCTCACCTTCTATGGGACCATCTCCTCTTATCTCAACTGAACCCTTCTTTAAGAGGGTGCCACTAATGAGATACATCTCTTGGAACCTCCCCTTTTCTTCCCTTATAAAACCCATCCTTCCCTTAAAGACTATATCACCCACTACCATCTCTTCATACGTGGAAGAACTCAAGATATAGTCATGGGTCTCACCATGGGTGATCTTTATAGCCACATCTCCTTCTCTGGGCTTCTCAGTCTCTAGTTTCTCCACGTTGGTTATACGCGGATTATCTACATAGGGTTCCATCACCGTAACATAGGTGCTCCTTAAGGCGTTACCATCCCTTCGTACTACAAGTTTTGGCATCCAGAACCTATTAGCATCACTAGCTAGATCTTTTCCCATGAGCCTGGTGCTCTTCATGGACGGTGCCTTCCCAATGAAGAGAGTATTATCTCCCGGTTCCACAAATCCAGTGATCTTCAGCTTAGCCCGATTGTATTCTTTAGTCACTAGAGTGAGCTCATACTCACCATCTGGTATTTGAGCGCTCCTCACATCTCGAACAATGGCATACGCATAGTAATGTCCCCCTGCAGTGCCCCTTTCTTTCTCTGCCATAGGCTCTATAACCTTTGTTCCTAGAGGGAGAAGATACTTACCATACTCTACCGTATTTAGACTCGTTTCAAAGGAGGATGTATTATTTGCATCTCCTTGCAGGGTATACTCGTGCCTCCATCCTCCTGATACGCGGAAGATATCCACCACGTAACTCTCTTTGGGAGATATGCCAATGAGCCAAACCTGCCTGCTATACTCATCCACTTCGCTATAACCCTTCTCTTGGCGCGCCTGGAGTATCTGAAGTCCATCATTTATAGAAAGAAAAGCCTGGATATCTCCGCCATCTAATGCCCCAGATTCGGACATATCAGAAGAATTAACTGTGACTGTATTATGTCCTAAGGTAGAGACGGTCCATGCCCTATAATGGGTATGTGTATATCCTAAATCCGGCAATAACTCCTGTCCCTCTGCAAAGAAAACTAAATTAAGGGGATCTAGATGGTTATGGCCATAATTGGGTGTGAACGTAAGATAAACTTGAGTATGCTCTTTGCCACTTCCCCTCTCTAATCGCGTGAGACCCGCATCAGAAAGGAGAAGGGTCCCGTACTTGGCCCCAGAGCTAAGCCTATCGTATGCCCAGGTATCACCTATGGGAAGAAACTTGCCATTAGGATAAACTAATCTATAAGGCGTCTCTTTGAGCTTCTTCAAAAGGGGGATCTCCTCTTCTAATCTAAGATCCTTTAGGTTCTTCCCAGAACGTGGAGATATGTACCCTTGAGGATCACTCCAACTCATTGCTTCATTCATAGCAGTATTAAAACGATCTATGAATTGAAGATTATAGCTTATAGCTACCCACCTATGTAATCCATCCATCCTATATTGATTCTCCACAAAGAGTCTGGTCCGTTCTATGGCCTCGTGAATATAATCTGGTTCATTTAATGCTCTACCTATCGTCATGAGGCCTACTATTACATTATCTGTATTCATTTCAATGGAAGTAGGATCGCTAAGGCAATAAGTTCGTATATGCTCCACAGAGGGCCTCAGCATCTCATACTCCACTTTATACTCCACATCTTCTCCCAGCTCTGAGCTTAATAGCTGGAAGGCGTCAGTCTTTCTAACCTCTGAAAAAGCATTGGCAAGCTTTGATACCACATGAAGAAGGTCATACCGCCACCATCTATCCCATAGACCACCTGAACTTGGATAAGGCGGCCCAATGATATTTATAGGGTATTGCTTATGGGTCCAATCATATGTGGGCGCATAATCTGGATAAACCTGAGCGAAACGATATAATAGTCTAGCTGCCCCAAGGGGATCAGACTTTGACATCTCCACTGTCTTGGCAACCATGTAATCCCTCTGGAGCCACCACATATGAGGCTCTATAAAGCAACGTCTTCCATCAGATCCCTGATAATATGGATATTCCACTATCTTACCTGTGGGTGTCCTCACAGTAAGGGTCCCATTGGGAGCGTACTTATCATTAGGGTATTCGATACCACTATTTACTCCAACCATACTATAGGGATCTGAAATATCCCATTTAAAGAGGCTACGGGGCTGCCCACCATACCCTGGCACTGCAGGATCATAACAGAAGTATATGCCAGTCTTATCAGGAATTAAATCTATTAACTTTTGAAGTTCCTCTGAGGGTTTAGAATAAGTGACTGCTTTCCTATGGCTTTCCCTCCATTGAGATATCATCTCCCCTTGAAGAGCAACACCGGATCTTATTAGGGCCTCCCTATCAAAGGTAAGACGAACGAACCTATCCCCGCTCTTTATTACTATATCTAAGGAGTAAAAACCCCTGTCATCTGCTGGGGGATGGATGAAACCTACCTTAACTCTACCATCTAAAAAGTCTATAATAGAAGGTTCTAATTGGGTAAGTTCCCCCGAAGGGCTACGCCACCTCAAGGCTATATCTTCCGGCCCTATCCCTTCATCTGACTTAAATGAGATATACTTTTCAGTGTAACCCTTATACTCTAGAGAAAGCTCCTCCAGATCCATCTCAGATGAACCCATGGTCACATCGAGAGGAATCTCTTGAAAGTAGAGATCACCTAAATTGGCCTCTTTTACTATGAAGTAGCCGCTGGTCTTAGGATCATTATGAAAGAGTTGCCTTACCGGGATCCATGAACTTATTGGGAGAAATCCCGTCCTGTCCCTTATGGCATTGAATCGCCAGTGTTCACCCTTACCGGGTCTCTTTGTACCTAGGACCTCAAAGGGGATAACCACTTCTAGGCTCCAATAATCTTCTCCGTGGTATACATCACATTTCCAGGACTTACATCCGTCCTCTAGCATCTCTGCTATATCCTTCCTCATGCCAAAGACATTTACGGAGACGTGCTTATAAAGAGTGCCAGATGATTCAGGACTTATTAGAAACTCTATGTTCTCTGAAGAGGTGGGACCCCCGCTATAAGGATAGTAGCAAACGGCTCCTATGTAGAGATTAGCATCATCATATAAAAGCATAACTTCTGTATCTGATAAAGCCTCTTCTGCATCATATATAGTAACGAAATCCTTTAACTTAGGCGCACTCTTCCAGATGTCTTCATCGACCTTACCATCTATATTCAAAGAAGCTCCTTCTATCTTGGGGACCACTGCCCAACCATCCTGGCGCGCATCCTGCACAATGCCATTGGTTCTTGAAAGTCTAGATGCCCTGAGCAGTGGGAGATTATAAACCTGTCCATCCCTGCTTTCAAGGAAATGTTCAGATTTAAAGGAAGCGGAGCCAGTATTAAAGGCTTTACCCTCCTGAAGACTTTCAGTTCCATCGTCAGATGCCTTAACCTTTACTCTAAGTTCGATTCCGTCCACCTTCTTACCAGATATTTCAGAGACCACTTCTGCTCTAAAGACCAGATGGGAGCCTTCTCGCTTCTTTTTCAAATTATAACGACAGTAGACCGTATTGTCATCAACTATGAAAGTAGGTAAAAACATACTTCTACTTTCATTTCCTAATTTATCCCATTGGTAGTAGACTCTACGCCAAGTATTAGTTAGGTTATCAAGGGTCAACATCATTTCAAATCCTTGCCACCGATTATGTTGCCTACCTGTAACCTTATTGTTATCACTGTCTATGTAAATATTTATTAAGTGCTCAGAAGGAGAATATCCCTTGACGAATTCTATCTTCCAAATATGAGCATATCCTCCTCCATGAGCATAGCTCACCTTAGTTATAAGCCTATAGTATTCTTCTACAGGTCTTTCTTTATCAGTTATGGTGGGTTCGTACTCATAGAGAACTTCAAAGCGCTCCCCTACATCTGCTAATATGCCTAGTCCTTCTGCTATTTCCTGTGGTAGTAGCTCCTTTCCGTATGCTGCACCACTTAAGCAAATGATACAAAGCAAGATGAGAGAGGCGGGTATTCTAAGACTTTTATAAAACATAAGATATACCTCCATACTCTATATTCTGAACCCAAGATAATCTCTTTTAAATTACTCTTAATAGCTGGAGAGTAATTAAGAATACTCCTACCACGCTTGCTAGTAGCTGTCCTACGCCCAAACCTAGAAATATAGGCGTTGTCTTCTTATATGTCTTATAGCCTCCATACCTCATGATTAGACTTTTAACGAGCCATACTATAAAGGCCATGTCAACGAACCAGCGACCCAATAGAGTACCACCTACCGCGAAACCTACTGGATGAAAGGGCCACCAAGCATAGAGAGTTCGCAACCAACCCAGAGCTATAACAGTTATGAAAGAATACGCATACCAAAAGATAGCGCTAGTATCTCGTTGGTAGGTATCTAGTTTTAATGGTAGTGCGACTTTAGTCCAACAAGCAGCCACTGAATTGTTACGGAATAGGGTCTTTTCAAAACCGAATTCATACATCTTAGGTAGATAGATGAATGCACCTGCTAAAGCAGCTATGCAAAGTCCTATCCATATACTCTTCATAACAGTTTTTCGTTCTTCGCCCAATTCATCTCCTGTTTTCCAAGCTTCAAGGAATCCCCCTAAGTAACAGAGGAAGGGACGATCGTAAAAATTATTTAAGGCTCCAAAGCCTACATTTTCAAGACCTATGCCATCACTTCCCATCAAAACCATGAAGGAATCTCGTATGGGCCAACTGCCTGTACTAAGCTGAACCCCGACACCTACTTCATTTCTCATCCTCGCGAGGCTTACTGCTATGAATATGAAGAGAAGTAGGTTTACTATAGAGAGCAGGACATTCATCTGCAGCACTACTATACAAAAGACTACGATGAAAACTGCGCACCCAATCATACCCCAAAAGGCTCGCTTATATGACATGGGTTCATTTGAGTCATCGACTTCATCGGCACCTTTTAAGGAGAGGGCTTTTCTAAAAGCTTTAGTGAGATCTTTCCTAGCTAGGAAGAGGTATACCAAAGCTAGCCCTACCTGGGCTCCTATAGCTGTATGAATTAAAACAGATATAACTGAGCTTTCGTTTCCTGCCATAAGACCCATACTAGAGCTTTTAACGAATATTAAATTAAGAAATGATCTGAAAATGTAAAAAAACCATATACTAAAGAGCATATCCGTGCTTATGGCGAACCACATAGCGCTCATTACCACTGGGTGTATACTGGTTTTAAGATAAAAAGCAGTCTGAAGCTCAGGGTTCCCAGCCCAGAGACTGTTCCTGATCTTACGCAGTACTTCCATGTCAGTATCTGGGAACCAAGGCCATATGGTATGGAAGTATGAGCCACCACTAAAGAAAAATGCTATAAGTATACCTATCCATATGAGCTTATTCTTCCATAGGGAGCCGTCTGGCTCACCTTCCATTGCACCTTTTGCATAAGCTAATTTAACTACTCCTATTGGATACCGTAGCTGTTCTACCTCAGTCCAACGTTTACGTAGGAAAGTACCCAAGCAAAAGAAGAGTCCCATCATGGCAAATATGAATAATGTCCATGTTATAAAAGGAATTGCCCACGTAGACCAAGGGACAGGTCCTGGACCATCTGACATCCAACGCGTGACCTCTTCAGGAGTCACGAAAAACTTACTGGTGAAGCGGTTTGCAATATCACCATATAGAAACGGATTCTGAATCGTTGGTATAGAAAGACCCATCATAGCTCCTGGTATAATTGAGTAGTAGAGGGTTATTAATAAGATACCGAATTGAACCATATTACTTATAACCATGATCTCTTTTGAGCTGAACTTAAAGTTCCTTTTAAATAGCTTTAGGATGGGATTTATTAAGAATATAATTGCTAAAATGGGAAAGATAGCGTGATTATTTGGGGCATACCCATCGTAATAAACCCAATATGTCCTAAAGCCTAAACCCCATATACCTTCATAAGCTATGTCCAACCAAACATAAGTGCCTAGTATGATGAAAAGGGCTGCTATTATAATTGCACGCCATGTTAACCCAGACTTGGGTTCACTCTCTCTTTCTATAACCTCTTTCTCGTATTGATGTTCTTCTTTCATTTCAAAGTCCTCCTTTCAAAATAGTTATAACCTGAACGGACACTTTCCAGTGGGCTTGTAGACACCGGTTAGGGCATCAGCCAATGCATTGGTGAAAATATCGGGTAATGGATTGGGATAAGCCTTAGTATATGCCTGGAGATATGTTAAAAGGTATGCGCTTATCCCTTCGGCATTAGCAGCATCATAAGGTAGACCCAATGCTATAACTATTATCTTTGCCTTCTTTTCTTTTAAGGCTTCCAGTAACCGTTGCTGCTCTGACGATAGACTACCATGGTGGGTATAGGTAAGTACTACTACAACATCTGCATTCTCTGAAAGGGATAAGACGTTTTTGAGATCTTCATCTTGCAATGACGCGCCCTTTTTTCTTGCCCTTAACTGATAACCCATAACCATATGGCCCCTATCCATAAGGGCCTTGCTGACGCCATGAACATCATTGACCCCTGTAATGAGTACCCGTTCCTGAGGTCTTAAAGGAATAGCATCCTCATTCTTTATTAAGGTCATGGACCTTTCTAAAGCTTCTCTATTGATCTTGCTATGTTCATTACTTTGGCATACTTCTAGAACTCCTCTTATATCTCCTATCCTACTTGACTGAAACCAATTCCTACTGGCCTTTAATTTAAGAACCCTTCGTACAGATTCGTTTAATCTCTCTTCTGATATCACCCCGTCCCTATAGGCCTTTAAGACAGCTTCGTACATAAGAATATGATCATCCATATCCCTATAACTAGAGAGTATCAAGTCCACCCCAGAATTAATCGCCTTTACTGCCGCATATTCTATAGTGTAATTATCCTTTATAGCGGACATGGTCATGCCGTCTGTTATAACCACCCCGTCGAATCCCATCTCATCCCTAAGTAACTTTTGCAAAACATTATATGAGAGGGTGCCAGGGAAGTCAGGATCTATACATGGTGTGATTATATGGGCAGTCATTATAGAGTCTACTCCTACCTTTATAGCCCGGACAAAAGGCGGTAGGTGAACCCGCTTTAGATCCTCTATACCACAATCTATTATTGGTAACTCCTTATGAGAGTCAAATTGCGTATCTCCGTGGCCGGGGAAATGTTTCGCACAGGTAATTAAACCTTTACTCTTTGCCCCGATAATACTTGCTTCAACCTGGTCACAGACTCTATCCACATCATCGCCATATGCTCTTACACCTATGACAGGATTTAGAGGATTTACATTTACATCAGCCACTGGCCGTTGGTTCATGTTTATACCAATGGCCAGTGATTCACGGGCTATCACTTCAGATACCTTCCTTGTGATCGCCAATGAATCACATGCACCAATACCTGAAGAGGTAGGAAAT
Organism: Firmicutes bacterium UBA5435; assembly: GCA_002426645.1. Classification (GTDB taxonomy): domain Bacteria; phylum Bacillota; class UBA5435; order UBA5435; family UBA5435; genus UBA5435. The sequence continues at coordinate 46,951 of DIRN01000095.1, forward strand.
ACACTTACCCCTTCATTTACTTCATGGTAGAGTCCATATTCAGCATCTACGCTAACGATCAATGGGATGCCTAATTTAGTAGAGAGCGCCCAGTTTTGCAGCTCATTAATGTACTGGCGGCAAAACACAGAATTATGCCTGCTCCCATAGATCCGAACAGCTCCTACATGATACTTTTTTATTAAAGTTTCCTCGTCCTTACTTGCCCACCCATGCTCATCTCCATATACTCCAATGCAGAGAAGCTGTCCTACCTTCTCTGCAGGGCTCATTTCCTTGATTAAAGGTTCTACTCTTTGCACATGCTCCACCCCTTACCCTATACACGCTCTATTTTTATAATTATAAATCTATTTGTAAAATCATTTATATATTTAATATCTATATTCTTCAAAGAAAGACGAATTCCTTCTTAATTAATAAAATAATTTAAATAAGTAAAATATAAATGTAAAACATAAATGCGAAGATGAAATGAGTGAGCGAGACTTTAAAAACATTATTAACTAATCTTACAATGATATTCATCTTTGGGCTCCATACATTCGCGCTTATGAACAATAGTACACTCCCCTCTCTTATCTTTTATACCTTGATAAGTTATTTATTAAATAAAGTGGAGCAGGTTACAAGTTTTTTATCGTATCCGCAGACATAACCTAAGTACTATGTGTCATAAACCTTTCCCGATGAAGGATCGAACCAAGCATTACGAGCTTTGAATTGGTGGATGTAATTAGCATATTATTTTAGGAGTTGAGATATAGAAGTTTAGGAGTATTAGAAGGGGTCTCTAGCTAAATACCGGATATACATTTATTTGTATCCGGGTGTGTTAGAAAGGAGGCTCTCTTAAAGAGGACATGGAGTCACTTATCAAAATTGGACTCGCTCACTGATAGTCAAGACTGTGTTAAAGTACCTTGAAAGTAATCCTATAATAGATGTAAGAAAAAACAGAGTACTTTCGTATGAAAAATATTTATAGATCATGAGGAAAGACACCTAATACCATGTATTATCTAATGGAAGAGTGTAAAACATAAATGTGGAGTCCAGCGGTAATATGTCAAGGGG
>DIRN01000054.1 GCA_002426645.1 Firmicutes bacterium UBA5435
TATCTCAAATATTTTATGCACCCAAAGTTATAAAGTTATCATAAAGGTTGACATAGAGTTAATTTAATGTTACATTGGAAGGTGGTGAATATGATAGGTCGTTTGCCAAATATCCTCCCAGATATATTTGATTATCCGGTAACGCCCATTTCATACCCACCGTTTTGAGATGTTCAACCCCCAAAATCATTTTACACTTGTATTTACAGGGTGGAAGGACTTCCCGGGGGGCTAAGATTAATTAATAATAACGAGGAGGTAAATATATAATGGCAAAAATGACAATGGACGGTAATACGGCTGCGGCTCACGTTGCATATGCATTTAGTGATGTTGCTGCCATTTACCCAATTACGCCATCGTCACCTATGGCAGAACTTTGTGATGAATGGGCTGCATATGGTAGGAAAAACCTTTTTGGACAAACCATGAAGATTGCAGCACTGCAATCTGAAGGTGGCGCAGCAGGAGCAGTCCATGGTTCTTTGGCTGCAGGAGCTCTTACGACTACCTTTACTGCTTCTCAGGGGTTACTGCTTATGATTCCAAATATGTACAAGATCGCTGGTGAGCTTCTACCTTCAGTCTTCCATGTCACTGCACGTGCCTTGGCTACCCATGCCCTTTCTATCTTTGGAGACCATTCTGATGTAATGGCTGTTCGACAAAGTGGATTTGCCATGCTGGCCTCTGCATCTGTACAGGAAGTAATGGATATGGCTTTAGTAGCTCATTTAGCTACATTGAAGGCAAGGATTCCTTTTGTACACTTCTTTGATGGATTTAGAACGTCCCATGAGATTCAGAAGGTAGATGTTATAGACTATGACGACATGGCAAAGCTTATAGATATGGAAGCAGTAGAAGAATTCCGTAAGCGTGCCCTTAATCCCGAGTCTCCACATCAGCGCGGTACTGCTCAAAACCCAGATGTCTTCTTCCAGGGCAGAGAGGCATGTAATCCATACTACTTAGCAACACCTGGCATAGTAGAAGAAGTTATGAAGCAAGTAGGAGATTTAACAGGACGTTACTATAAACCATTTGACTATGTAGGAGCACCTGACGCAGATAGAGTAATCGTATCAATGGGTTCATCCTGTGACACAATTGAAGAGACTGTAAATTATCTCATTGAGAAAGGTGAAAAGGTGGGCCTTGTAAAGGTTCGTCTCTATCGTCCGTTCTCTGTAGAGCATCTTCTATCAGTCGTACCCGATACATGCCAGCGTATAGCTGTGCTCGATCGAACAAAGGAACCAGGCTCACCTGGTGAACCGCTCTACCAAGATGTCTGCGCGGCCTTTGTAAAAACACAGAATGTTCCCCTTATAGTAGGTGGACGCTATGGTCTAGGCTCCAAAGAATTTACACCATCCATGGTTAAAGCCATTTATGATAATTTAAATGCTGATGAAGTAAAGAATCACTTTACAGTTGGAATAATAGATGATGTAACAGGAACTTCGTTAGAAATAACTGAAGAGATTGATACATCTCCTAAAGACGTCTTTAGATGCAAGTTCTTTGGTCTTGGTTCTGACGGTACTGTAGGCGCCAATAAAAACTCAATAAAGATCATTGGTGATAATACTGATATGCATGTTCAAGGATATTTCGTATATGACTCCAAGAAATCAGGGGGAATCACCATATCCCATCTTCGTTTTGGGAATACTCCAATACAATCACCTTATCTAATTGATCAGGCTGATTTAATTGCCTGTCACAACCAATCCTATATTTCTCATTACGATGTACTAGATGGAATAAAGCCCGGGGGCATATTCCTCTTGAACTCCACCTGGAGTGCAGAAGAGATGAACGAGAAACTCCCTGCATCTGTGAAGCGCACCATTGCCCGTAAGAAGCTACGCTTCTATAACATTGACGCTGTGAGCATTGCACGAGAAGTAGGGCTTGGTGGTCGAATCAACGTAATTATGCAATCAGCATTCTTTAAGATCGCCAATGTAATACCTGAGAAAGATGCTTTCAAATATATGAAGGATGCTGTCAAGAAGAGCTATGGCAGAAAAGGCGACAAGGTAGTTAACATGAATTATGCTGGTATGGATCGAGCCGTAGAGGCATTAGAAGAAATCAAATATCCAGCTGAATGGGCTGATGCTGTTAATAGCGACGTGGCAACCACAGTAGACGAACCAGAATATGTAAAGAATATCATCAGACCGATAACAGCTCTTGAAGGGGATAAGTTACCAGTAAGTGCGTTCTCTCCTGACGGAGTCGTTCCCACAGGCACCACGAAATACGAAAAGAGAGGTACCGGCGTCGTTGTTCCTGTATGGGATGAAGAAAAGTGCATACAATGTAATCAATGTGCTTTTATCTGTCCACATGCAGCTATAAGACCTTACTTAGCAAAACCAGAAGATCTATCTAACGCACCAGAGACCTTTGTGACAAAGGCTGCCACTGGTAGGGAATTCGCAGGGTTACAATATAGGATCCAGGTTTCACCTTTAGATTGTACAGGGTGTAACAACTGTGTAGATGTGTGCCTAGCTAAAGAAAAGGCACTTACTATGAAACCACTGGAAGAAGTAGCGGAAGTAGAAGCAGCTAACTTTGAATTTGCTGAAAAACTCCCTGAGATAGATAGGGACTTCAATACCTCTACAGTTAAAGGAAGTCAATTCCTAAAACCCCTCTTCGAGTTCTCAGGAGCATGTGGAGGCTGCGGCGAGACACCATACGTTAAATTAGTCACACAATTATTCGGAGAACGTATGGTTATAGCTAATGCCACAGGGTGTTCTTCCATATATGGCGGAAGTGCTCCCACCTGTCCGTATACTGTAAATAGTAAAGGCTTTGGACCTGCTTGGGCTAACTCCTTATTTGAGGATAATGCTGAGTTCGGTTATGGTATAAGTCTAGCAATAGACCAACAGCGCGCAAAATTAGCTGAATTGGTAAATGATGTGCTTACTACAAACTTACCTGAAAACTTAAAGGAAGCCTTCAGAGGTTGGCTAGATGCAATGAATGATGCAAGGACCTCAAAAGAATATGGGCTTCAGATAAAAACTCTCATTCCAAATGCTATATCTAATGCTAGTGGTGAATTGGCTGATAAGCTAAAGGCCATTGAAAAGGCTCAGGATCAACTGATTAAGAAGTCTATCTGGATAATTGGTGGAGATGGATGGGCCTATGATATAGGATATGGAGGATTAGATCATGTCCTCTCATCAGCACCTGATGTAAACGTATTGGTATTAGATACTGAAGTCTACTCCAATACAGGAGGCCAAGCTTCCAAAGCTACACCTACTGGCGCTACAGCTAAGTTTGCTGCTGCAGGAAAGAGAACACGCAAGAAGGATCTTGGATTAATGGCCATGTCCTATGGCTATGTATATGTAGCATCTGTAGCTATGGGAGCAAATAAGAACCAGCTTCTTAAGGCTTTAATAGAAGCTGAATCTTATCCAGGACCTTCGTTGATAATAGCTTATTCACCATGTATTAACCATGGTATAAATATGTCACGCAGTCAAGAAGAAGAGAAACGAGCTGTGGAGGCAGGGTACTGGCCACTTTATCGTTATAACCCACTCCTTGCTGATGAAGGGAAGAACCCCTTTATTCTTGATTCTAAAGAGCCAACTGGAAGTTTTAGAGACTTCCTTATGGGGCAAGTACGTTATACTGCCCTTACAAAGCAATTCCCAGACGTAGCTGAAGAGCTCTTCACTAAAGCTGAGAATGAAGCAAAGGCCAAATTAGAAATGTATGCCCGTATGGCTCAAGATTAAGCTCTATATCAGTTCTTTTAAAACCGTCCTCTATATAGAGGACGGTTTTTGTCTAAAGCTTTATCAACGTCAGTGCCACTTAAATTTTATTTAATTCCTGATAGTCCGAAAAGTAAAATGCCTGCATCAGTTGCGTTATTTCCGCTACAGCTAATTGAGGATATCTTACGATCCGGATATGGATTGACCCACTCATAACCAAACACTGTTATATCCTGCCCATATTCTGACTTGGCTTGTATTAACGGATCCGAAAAATATGTTGCAATATATCCTTGGTGGCGGTAATACTGTTGTGGCATTGGCTGAGCATATCGTCTATTCCATACGCATATGTTGCCAGCATATTCTACTGGAATAACAACTTCTGTGTTATCAGAATACTTAACGATATATTCGCCTATCCTAGTAAGTGGCTTCCATGCAATACGCTCTGCATTATTTGTAGCTGTATGCAGGAATACTATTTTTCTAAATTTATCATCAACTTTAACTCTGATAGGCGTATCGGAGAGGCGCTGGGCTTCAGATAAATCAAACGAATACCCACAGATATTGCCATTACAGGTTACTCTTCTAAGTGTCTCTGAGATAGATGGTGCCAAGGATTTGGGCAATGCAATTGGTCTGCTGGAAATTGCTGTCCCTTCTGGTTTTGCAATACCACGCAGCTCATCGCGGATTTGAGGAATCATTCTTTGTATTAGCTCTGTATACACTTGTCTAGCATCTGAGTTATATTTATCAGACCAAAGCATTTCCGCGGAATAAAGGAGATCAAAGATCTTTCCTTTTTTCGCGAGATTATACTCGTCAAATCGACACCACGTTGAAACCTCTCCTCCAATCATACCCTTTTTAGCAATTCGACTTTCAAAACGTGGATAATGGCTTGAATACATATTTCCTATAATAACATCGAAGCCATGTGGTAAGATATGATCTTCCATATCAATATCAAAATGAAAATACCAAATAAAATCCAGCATTACAATATCTTTAGGGATCTTTGTAATAGCTGGAGAAGTGAGATATCTTTGGGTAGGTTGCAGCATATCCGACCAGATCATCATTGCAAGGCCTTTTTTTCTCAGATAATTATGCATTCTAGTTACATGCTTTGCATATAGGTCAGAATGGTCTTTCCCCTTACATCGGGGGCAGAGTCCAATTTGATATATTTCATCATGCCCCATGTGTACATATCGCTCTGGCTTTACAACATCTACAATTTCATCGATTATATCATAAATAATCTCGTAACTCTTTTCGTTTAAAGGACAATAGGAGTGGTGATAAAATGTACTTGGCGGTTGATCTGCACTCCGGGTATCCATCTTTTTATCGATAGAGCCTTCCTCTACTTCAGCAATTTCTGGATGAGCATATGTAATGTACTGTACATGACCAAATGATTGAACTTCAGGAATGACCTCGAATCCAAAGTCTTTGGCATATTTGATAAAATCCCTGACTTCATCCTTCTCCAACAGCTCGCCTCCTGCAACCATTTCACCATGGGGAAACATAGGTTGAGTTCCCTCTTTTCCAGCTCGGTTTCCTTCTACCCATGCTTCACTGATTTCCGGATGTTTGTCAAAACGCATACCTCCAGCAAATTCTATAAATAGAGTATTATATCGCATGGGAATGAGTACATAGCGTATCAATCGCTTAGCAAATTCAATTTCTTCACGGGGCGGTAATCCAAAGTGAAATCCTCGAATCTGCATATATGGATAATCTTCTATCTCACAAGTTGGAATCTTTCCCCCTTTGCATAACTGAACGAAAGTCTCTACTGCATATAAAAGGCCTAACCTACCTAATGCAGTGAGCTTAACCCCATCTTTGCCCACACTAACCTTATAGCCTTCTTCTTTAATCTTCTCGCATGTACTATATATACCTATTGAAATTATATTTTTTCTACTTTCTCTCGTAATAATAGGTAAATCCAGCCCAAATCTCTCTAAAAGCCTTTCTTGTAAGTATCTTGCAGCAAAATCAGAATCTGTAGAATCATCACATGGCACAATAGCTTGAATCTTATTCAGAATAATCTTCTCCCTGCTATATTTCGCATTAGCAGGACTTGGATATACTGCTGGTAAATCAGGAATGGCTCCAATGACATTGAGTTTTGTTATTACAATATCCTTTAAGCTTGCCTTAAAACGAATCACTAAGTTTTCTGCATTGACACCTAAAGGGATAGTAAACTCTCCTCCGAGTAATCCATTGGTCTCAGCGTCAAAACGACCAATACATTGTAGACTCCCGTCTTTTTCACTAAATACTTCAACCATTTGAACTGCCGACTTATCTGCAAAACCAATACAGACAGCGCCAAGAAAGCATTCTTTTGAAAGCTCCATTCTAATATCTAAGCCAACATCCATAAGAGAGTCCCATTTCCAACCCACAGGATTCCCAGAACATAAAGTACCAGACCCAAAAGCTATCTCCCCATTATCTTTTCCATATGGACTAAATATTTTATCCGGTGGAAACGGATGGGATGTTCCTCGGTGCATAAAGGAATAGCTCCCTTTAAGCCCAGAGGCTTTTGAGTTTAATATCCCAATATACATTTTACTAACACCCTCTCTAATAAATAATATGTCTTAAAAACGATAATTATTGCACTCTTCATTAAGCATAGCATAGAGCCCCAATTTTCTCAATGCTTTTTAAGAAGGGAAAAAGCTTATTGCTGCTTCTTTATGAGATAATAGTAAAACATATACGTAAAGTTATAAATTTTCAAATATTTTCACTGCAGTACTATGCAAAAGTAATTGATAGAATACATTAATTAGAAAGGAGTATATCCCCAAAGAACGAATATATATAGATATAAAGGGTGCTGACACGAACAGGTGAATATAAAAGATAAAACCTCTGCTCCTTTCATTTTATATTCTACACCAAACACACCTGCTTAGAATGGCACAACTTATGACCACTAAAACCTCAAATACGAAAGGACGGTAATCATATGCTAAAAAAGCTCTCTTCTTACCCTCCAGTTAAGTTACTCATTATCTCTGTGTTAATATTGGGTCTATGGTCGCTTAGTAGCTCTGTCAGAGCATCAGACGATGAACAGATAATATGGTATGTTATGTATGATAAGGATTCACCTGTCAAGCAAATAAAAACAACTGTATCCCCCCTATCCTCAGATGGAGAAGAAGGTATTTACCGCACAGCAGAGACGTCACAATTAGTAGGTATCCAGGGAATCCCTATATCATCCAACCTCGAAACAAAATTCACTAGTCTTAGTACTAAAGACTTTCTTCCAGTCAGATTCACTTATTCTATCATGTCAAAGGAAACTTATTGGCAGTTATGTGGAACAGTAGATGAAGAAACAAAAGAAGTTTATCTTAAATCTAATTATATGCATGATATTACAGTAACGCCCCCTACAGAAGAATGGTACTTTGCAGACGATTTTTTGGCTAAACTCCTCACTGAAGGCTTTGAATTAGGCAAAGAGTATAAGGCTACTGTTTGGAACAATGATTTCTTGAATTTTATTCAAATATCAGTTACCTTTATAGAAGAGATAGAATACGAATACAATGGTAATATGGTTAATACATATAAAACCAGGATAACTACGGACCATTCAGATGATATTGCATATATAGATGCTTCAAATATAAGTTACTTTCTACATGATATAAACTTATCCTATAAATCTGTAAGATTTGAAGAAAACGAACTACCAGAGATTGAGCCTGGGTCAATGTCATACTATATAAATACAAATATGCTCACTACTGAACAAGCTATCTCTGGTACGTTAGAGTTATCTTGGATAGAAGAGGGGGAAGAAAAACTTTCTTTCACTGACAATAGACAAAAGGTAATCTCCGAGACTAAAGATGGTGACTTAAAGCGCAGAACCATTCAAATTGTACAAGATACTAGAGACTTTGCTGGAGCCAGAACTCTCTCTAACGCTTATGAAGGCCTTAAAGGATATGAAGAGTATTTACAACCAACGCAATTTATTGAATGCGATAAAGAAGAGATCATTAACTTAGCTAAGCAAATCATTGGAAATGAAACTGATTCCTGGTCTGTTGTAAAGCTCCTTTTAAACTGGACCCATAATTACCTCGAGCCATTGCAACCTATAGGAGCGTTATCTGCTACCAATATACTAAAAACCATGAAAGGAAACCCAATTGAATATAACATTCTCTTCGCATCCCTAGCTAGGGCCTTGGGGATCCCAACTAGAATATCATTCGGTAAACAATATAATCCTCCAATAAGCGCCTTCGAATTTCATGTGTGGAATGAAGTATGGATGGGAGAATGGGTGGCAGTAGATCCGTATTATAATGAATCCGCTCCCCATGCTCTTTTAATCAAGATGGGCGATGGAAAATCCATAAATGAAGTAGTTAAATTTAATAATATGGGAATAAAGGAGCTTAAGATAATCATACTGGAACTTATAACCTTCAATAAAACTACTAGAGAACATACACGTCACAAAGCTCAACTAAAAGACGAATATATTGATTTTAGTTTAGGATTTAGATTAAAGATCCCCACTGACAAATGGTGGGTCACTGAGTGTGAATCGCTTAATCAAAAAACTCTAATGGTTAAAAGCAAAAACCACCTTTTAGATATAGTTACTATTACGTGGGGACCAGCATTTCCGGGGTTCACAGCTGAGTTAATACTCCCTCTATTAGCATCATCTTTTGAAGCATCAATGCCAGAAACAGACTTAAAGCAAATTGAAAAGGGAAAATTGTCTATAGGAGATAAAAATAATTCATTCGTTAAATATGAAATATACGATGGGGATAATGATATCACGGGAATAGGACAGCTGGTGGTTATAGACAATGACGGAAAGTTCTTTATGTTCTTCTATTGTACAATAATATATGATATTGAAGCAAAGGATGCATCCTTAATTGAATTGCTTACAAACCTTGAAACAAGTATTTAAAGATACACCTCCATGGCTCAGTTATTTTCAAAAAGAACCGTCCTCTTACAAGAGGGCGGTTTTCTCTATCGCTATTCTTTATTATTTAGATATCAAGGGTGCTGACACGAACAGGTGAATATAAACGATAAAACCTCAAATACGAAAGGACGGTAATCATATGTTAAAAAAGCTCTCTTCTTACCCTCTAGTTAAATTACTTATTATCTCTGTGTTAATATTGGGTCTATGGTCGCTTAGTAGCTCTGTCAGAGCATCAAACGATGAACAGATAATTATGGCATGTTATGTACAATGAAGATTCACCTGTTAAGCAAATAAAAACAACTGTATCTCCCCTACCCCCAGATGGAGAAGAAGGTATTTATTATACAGAGGAGACCTCCCAATTAATATGTATCAGCGAAGTATCTGGATCATTGAACGTTAAAACAAAATTTACCGGTTTTAGCACTAAAGAGTTTTTCCCGGTCAGATTCACCTATTCCAGTACCTTAGACGAAACTGAGTGGCAGATAAACAGTAAAGCCTCCCACAAAAGAATGGTACTTTGTGGACGATTTTATAGGTAATCTCCTCGCTGAAGGCATTAAATTAGGCGACGAATACCAAGGAGTAATGATGGAAAATCCATAGATGGAATAAATAAGTTTAATGATATAGAAATAAAGGAACTTAAGATAATCATACTCGAACTCATAACCTTCGATGAAACTACTAGAGAATATACACGTTTTAAGGCTCAACTAGGAGATGAAAATATCCATTATAATTTTAGCTTTAGATTAAAGCTCCCAGTTAATGAGTGGTGGGTTATTAAAAGGGAAACCCTTGGTGAAAAAAGACTAGAATTCACAAACGCAAATGATCATTTGTACCATATTATACTCGCATGGGTACCACCACTTCCCGGATTTACATCTGATTTATTACTCCCATTAATAGAATCCCAATCTAACACATCTACTCCGGATTTCGTGTTTACCGAAATTGAAAGGGGCAAATTACCTATAGGACACGAAGATAACTCATTCGTTAAATATGAAATATCTAGTGAGCCGAGTGACGAGACGTTAATACATAAACTGGTCGTTATAGTTGATGAAGGAAAATTCTTTATGGCCATATGTATGGCAACACCAGATAATATTGGAGTAAAGGACGCGTTATTAATTGAGCTACTTAAAAACCTTAAAACAAGTATCTAACGCTCCGCTTTATTCTATGGAAGTACTTGTATCCTTAGGTAATTCTATATAACCCCCCTATATATCGTCTATTTTATATGAGAATAGATAGATGGTAATGTGACAGAATAATAAAGGATAACGAAATGAATTAGAGCTTTCGTGATTCCAATCTTTACTCAGAAAAGGAGTGACTTTCGTGACACATTTAAACCAGATGGAACTTCAAAATTTAAGAGAATTGATTGGTTCTCATGATACAGCAGCCATCAAATTAAAAACATACGCAGAGCAATGTAGTGACTCGCAAGTAAAAGATATGTTTCAACGTTCAGCCCAGTCAGCTCAGCAAACTAAAGAAAAGCTCATGTCATTTCTTCAATAAAAGGGGGAGTTATAATGGAAGAACGACATATGGTAAATGATATCCTTAGTATGACAAAGGCCAGTCTAGGCTCTTATACTAAAGCCATTAGTGAATGCTCAAATCAAAATTTAAGGCAGACATTACAGCAAATCAGGAACCAGGATGAACAATTCCAATATCAGCTCTATCAATTAGCGGAGAATAAAGGTTACTATCATCCAGCTCCTACAGCTGATCAACAGGATATCCAAATGATAAAGAGCGGGTTCCAAGGCGTTACCCAGGAGACAGCTCAGACTACATTCCAAACACAACATTAATAGATTGTTTTCTATAAAAACCCCTTCCCTCTTAAAAGCCAGGGAAGGGGTTTTTATTATGTCTATTTCTTTTTTAAAAAACTATTGACATAGATACTGAGTAGTATTATACTATTATTAATTAAACGGTTGCTTAATCGTTTAATTAATTTAAAGAGGTGAGATGTTATTATGGATCAAAATGAAGATATAAAACATAGAAATAATGACATATGCGACGACTTTTACCCTTCTAAGAATCAAGTGGATGAACTCAGAGAAAGACTCTTAGATGTGGCTGGTCTATCTGAATTATTTAAAGTCCTAGGTGATGAAACCAGGACAAAGATAGTATATCTCTTATCTGAAAAGGAACTCTGTGTATGCGATATGGCAGAAATACTAGAGATGACTCTACCAGCCATCTCACATCATCTGCGACTTCTCAAGACTTTACGCCTTGTAAAATATAGACGTGATGGCCGTATGGTCTATTATTCACTTGATGATAACCATATAGTAAACATTATTAAAGAAGCTCAAGAGCACTTTGCAGAAGAGAGATAAGACTAAGTGGAGAGGGGTCACATATCTATGAAATATAGATTAAAAGGGCTGGACTGCCCAGAATGCGCAGCTACTATCGAAGAGAGCTTAGAAACAGAAGGCATACAAAACTCTGGTGTAAACTTTCTAACAAAATCAATATCAATCGAACCTAGAGATGCAAACCGAGTTCAAAATATAATTGACAAGGTTAAGCCTGGTATAGTACTCATATCAGAAGAAAAGAAAGACTATGAGGCAGAGGAGGATAGAGGACGTATCACATCTATAATAATAGCTGCTCTATTATTAACTATGGGAATGATCTTTAGAGAGAGCTTACATGAAACAAAATACTATTGGGCTGAATATGTAATATTTTTATCAGCCTATTTCCTTGCTGGATGGAAGGTACTAAAAACAGCTCTAAATAATATATTACATGGTAGAATATTTGATGAAAATTTCTTGATGTCCATTGCAACTATAGGGGCTATAGCCATACATGAACTCCCAGAAGCAGTAGGTGTTATGCTATTCTTTGATATAGGTGAATTCTTTCAGGATATGGCTGTAAATAAATCACGACGTTCCATAAAATCTATAATGGATATCAGACCAAAATATGCAAATTTAAAAGACAATGGTGAAATCAAAAAGGTATCACCTGAAACTGTAAATGTGGGTGATATAATAATAGTGCGTCCAGGAGAAAAAATCCCTTTAGACGGTGATATACTTGATGGTACCTCATTCCTAGATACCTCAGCCCTTACTGGTGAATCTGTACCACGAAGGGTCAAAATAGGAGATTCTGTACTGTCAGGTATGGTAAATGGTGATGGTCTATTAACGATTAAAGTGACAAAGGGCTTTCATGACTCTTCAGTTGCAAGAATATTAGAGCTTGTAGAGAACGCTGGAACTAGAAAAGCCCCAACAGAGAGGTTCATAACGCGATTTTCCCGTTACTATACTCCAATTGTGGTCTTTGCTGCTATGGGGATAGCTCTTATTCCGCCATTAGTAATACCCAATGCTACATTTTCACAATGGGCATATAGAGCATTGGTATTGCTCGTCATCTCATGCCCATGTGCTCTTATAGTATCTATCCCCCTAGGATACTTTGGAGGTATTGGAGGAGCTTCTAGGGAAGGTATACTCATTAAAGGCGCTAACTTCCTTGATGCTATGGCGAATCTACATACAGTTGTCTTTGACAAGACTGGAACATTAACTGAGGGAGTCTTTAAAGTCACAAACGTAGTTGAGAAAAACGGCTTTACTAAAGAGGAAGTATTGCGTTTAGCAGCAATAGCAGAAGCTTATTCAAACCATCCTATTGCTATCTCTATCCGAGAAGGATATGGAAAAGAAATAGAGATTAACAAAATCCGAGAATATCAGGAGATCGCTGGGCATGGAGTAAGAGTTTCTGTAGAAGATAAGGTTATAGTTGCTGGAAACGACAGATTGCTCTTTAACCAAGGAATTGAATATGATGTATCTCAGATCCCTAACACAGAAACAGTAGTATATGTAGCTGTTAATCGTACACTCGCAGGATATATTATCATATCAGATACTTTAAAGAGCGATTCTAAGGAAACCATGCATAAGCTAAAGAGTTTAGGCGTAAAGAGGTTGGTAATGCTCACAGGTGATAATCGTAGAGTAGCTGAAAATATAGCGCATGAACTTGAATTAGACACCTTCTACACTGACCTTTTACCAGAAGATAAAGTGAATAAAGTAGAAGAGCTTATGAGCCATATGGGAGATGAGAAGCTTGCGTTTGTTGGTGATGGTATAAATGATGCACCTGTAATAACCCGTGCTGATATAGGTATAGCAATGGGAGGTCTTGGTTCAGATGCAGCTATCGAGGCAGCGGATATAATACTAATGGAAGATATGCCATCTAAGATCCCAACAGCCATCAAGATAGCCCGAAGGACAAATAGAATTATAACTCAAAATATAGTCTTGGCATTAGTAGTAAAGGTGCTCTTCATAATAGCAGGCACTCTAGGTTTAGCTAGTATGTGGGAGGCTGTTTTCGCTGATGTAGGTGTTGCCCTCCTTGCTATACTTAATTCTACAAGAACCTTAAGGTATCGTAAAGCTTAGTCTCTTCAGGCATATCTGGTGTACAGATTATGCATCTGCCTTTAATAAAACTATCTCTGCGGATTTCCAAGGGCGCGCGAATCAGGCCTTCTTTTAGCCCTTCGCGACGCCCTTGTCTACGTCCTGCTCCATATCCAAAACCAAAAGTTATTAAGAGCAAGGAGCATATAAAAACTATCTCTTGAATCACGAGTTTCACCTCTTCTTTGAATTATGTTGGTTTAAGAAATACTCTCCCACCCAAATAAAAGCAGTTGCAAAAGTAGTGCATAAAGTCTTTAATGGAACAAAGCGAATACTAAGTAGGATCATACCCGCTGCAAATGTTATGGCTTCTACCCTTCCATACTTTCTTATAATATTCCATCGCCCTTCTATAAGATCAATCTCTTGGTCCATAAAGTCATCTATAATTTGTATTGATAGGATCAGAAGAAACGATGTTAACATTTCAAACCAACCGAATACCAGGGAACCAATGGCTAGGACTATTATAGATTCTTGAAACGCAGTTAGTGATAGTGGCAACTTCCACCTTAGGTCATCTGCCATCCCAATAGCATAACTGGCAAAGAAGAAAGTTACAGCCCAAGAGGGCTCTAATGACACAGCCACAGAAAAGAAGAGAAGGGAATAAGGAAGGATCCCCCTATTAACCTCTATCACCTCATCAAGAAAATCATCCATCAATTTAATGACAATAGCCGTAAAGGAGACGGAAAGAATCCCTTTTAACAGATGGATTATCAAATCACTTCCCCCTATCAATTAAATGCTTCTTAACAAAAATCTCTTAACCTCCTTAAACCCCCAACCTCGCATAGCTGATATGGGTATGATAAGATTTTTATCGAATCTCTTCTTTAATAATAAAAGGCCTTCGTTAGCACCTGGTAGATCCATCTTATTTGCCAGGATTACATAGGGCATTCCTCTTGAGCCTGCAAATCTATATATCTCATCATCTATGAGGCTTGGAGCCTCTAAACTCCCTCTTTTATTAGTTTTAGAT
Source organism: Firmicutes bacterium UBA5435 (assembly GCA_002426645.1). Classification (GTDB taxonomy): domain Bacteria; phylum Bacillota; class UBA5435; order UBA5435; family UBA5435; genus UBA5435. The sequence continues at coordinate 14,320 of DIRN01000054.1, forward strand.
GCATCAACCATATGAAGGATAACCTCTGATGTCTGGATCTGAGTAATGGTCTGCGCCATTCCCATGCGTACCTGCTTAGAGCCGTGGATACCCTCACAGAGACCTGTTGTATCCACTATTTCTAGGGTCTTTCGGCCTTTGCCAGCAGGTATATCCAGAAGTATCGATTGTAAGTAAAGGGTAGCATGGGGTTCTTCGCTGACAAGCTCATTTATAGCTTCTTGAAGAGTATATTCTTTTGATAGACGTCCACCATTAGGTAAATCCGAGAGGATCTTTAGTGTCTTTAAATTAAGATATCGACTGAAGTTTATGAGAAAGAGGGTTTTGCCTACATTACTTCTCCCAAGGATTAAAGACCTCCTCATCCCCCCAACCCACCTCCTTTATATCTTCTTCGTGTATGGTCATTAACTCTTCTCTTGTAATGCCAGCGTTTTTTACTAGTCGAACTGCCTGAGCTCGAATTGCCTTCTCTATAAGGTTTCTCATAAATCTTGCATTACCTATATTCTCAGATGGTTGGCTCATATATTTCTTTACAATTAAAGCAAGTTTCACGTGGGCTTCTGGCGAAAGTTTATAATCCCTTTCTTTTAACATTAAATCGCCTATTTGCAAAAGTTCATTAGCAGAATAATCAGGAAAGTCAATATGTATAGGGAAACGGGACCTAAGTCCAGGATTTGAACGTAAAAACCAATCCATCTCCTTCCTATATCCTGCTAAGATTAAAACTAACCTGTCCTTGTAATCTTCCATAGCCTTAACTAATGTATCTATGGCTTCTTTACCAAAGTCCCTCTCTCCTCCTCTACATAGAGAATATGCTTCATCTATAAAGAGAATTCCATCTAATGCCTTCTCCAGCTGTCTTCTGGTCTTCTGCGCTGTATGGCCTATATATTCTCCTACTAAATCTGCCCTTTCAACTTCTATAAGATGTCCTTTTTCAAGTACACCCATAGCATAAAATAGCTTTCCAAAGATCCGAGCCACTGTAGTTTTTCCCGTGCCAGGTGCTCCTTTAAATATCATATGAAGAACTACTGGTCCACTTGCCAATTCTTCTATTTTTCGTCGTTTCTGTATCTTAACATATGCTTCTACCTCATTTATAAGTTCTTTTACGCTCTTAAGACCTATAAGAGAGGATAATTCAGCCCTTATATCCTCTAGGGTATTTTCTTTCTCCATCACCTTATCTTTAGCATCGCTCTTCTTTACAGTCCTACTAGTGTCCTTGCTACTTGTTTCCTTCTTTATATATAACGATAGATTAGTTGGGGTATCTAAATTGTTTCTTATAAGCGTAAGGGCTTCAAGGGGAGTCATCTTTCCCGAAGTTACATGTTGGGCGATCTCTTCCTGTCCGTGATTTCCAGGTCCATTCCCCATAGTCGTCCACCTCCTACTATACCATTATATGTAGAGGGCATGTAGTTGGCTAAAATTAATACTGATCTTTTGAGGTAAAGAACTAAACCGCTAACGCGGTAGCATTGTGAATAGATTGATATATTAATCATCTTTCTGCGTGTTAAAAGATGAAGCAAGCTGTATAGGGAAGCGTACGGTCAGTCCCTTGCCTTTGACTAACGGTTGGAAATAAAAAAAGAGCCCCTAACATGGGACTCTTCATAATAAAGGTACCGGCAACGACCTACTCTCCCACAGGGTAACCTGCAGTACCATCGGCGCTG